>MGUO01000034.1 GCA_001800015.1 Elusimicrobia bacterium RIFCSPHIGHO2_02_FULL_57_9 | reverse complement strand
GTATCGGGCGCGCCTACCGATTCTTCAGAAATTCCCTGATGCGTTTTTCATCGCCGAGTTCTCCGGGTTGAAAAAATTGGATCGGGCGGGGCATGTATTCTTGAGGCGCATAATGGCGGGGGAAATCGTGCGGGTATTTGTAGCCGGCGCCATGACCGCGGGTTTTTCGGTCCAGCGTCGCGTCCCTTAAATGCAGGGGGACTTCCCGGGCCGGGCCTTTTTGGGCCTCTTGCAGGGCCGCGTCGATGGCTAGATAAGCCGAGCTCGATTTAGGGGCTGTCGCGATGTAGATGACGGCCTGGGCCAGGGGGATGCGGGCTTCGGGCATCCCTAAAAATTCCACGGCCGAGAACGCGGCTTGGGCCACAAGCAAGGCCCGGAAGTCCGCCAAGCCCACGTCCTCGGAAGCGCAAATCAGAATGCGCCGCGCGATAAAACGCGGGTCTTCGCCGGCGGAAAGCATTTTTGCCATCCAGTAAAGCGCGGCGTCCGGATCGCCGCCGCGCACGGACTTGATAAAGGCCGAGATATGATCATAATGATCATCCGACTTTTTATCGTAGCGGATGGAGCGGCGCTGGATGGATTCTTCCGCGATTTCAAGGGAGATGCGCCGCTTGCCTTCGGCGTCGGGCGCCGTGGACAGCGCGGCTAACTCCAGGGCGTTAAGTAGCTTGCGGCCGTCGCCTCCGGACATGGCGATCAAATGCCGGGCCGCCTCCGGGGCCAGTTCCAAATGCAGGCGGTCCAAGCCCGCTTCCTTGTCGCTTAGGGCGCGCTTGACTATTTTTTGCAGGTCTTGTTCCGAGAGAGGTTGAAACTCAAAAGCGGTGATGCGCGAAAGCAGAGCGGCATTCACGTAGAAAGAGGGGTTTTCCGTGGTCAGGCCGATAAGCAAAACATCGCCGCGCTCGGCCGCGGGCAGCAAAACGTCCTGTTGGGTGCGGTTAAAATGATGGATTTCATCGATCAGCAGCAAGGTTCGGCGGCTTTGTGCGGACAAATCGTAGCGGGCTTGCTCCAAGGCTTTTTTAAGATCGGCGACGCCGGCGGCGACGGCGTTGAGTTCCACCACGCGGGCGTTGGTTTTTTCGGCGATATAGCGGGCCAGGGCGGTTTTGCCGCTGCCCGGAGGGCCGAAAAACAGAGCGGAATTGAATTTGCCGGCCGAAATCAAGCGGCGCAGCATTTTGCCGGGGCCAAGCAAGGACTCCTGGCCCGCGAAATCCTCAAGTTTTTTGGGAGCTAGGCGCGCGGCCAAGGGCTGAATCTCCAGCGGCGTAGAGGTGGGAAAGAGTTCGTCGCGCACGGCTACTTCCTTTCAGCCAGGGCGGTCTGAAGCGAGAGGCAAAGCTCCTCTACTTTATGCTCCATGGCCCGGGTTTCGGTGTCTCGGGCTTCTTTCAGGCGTGAGATATCCGCCGCAAAATGCAGGGCGGTCAGGATGGCGAGCTTGGAGCTGTCCGCGATCGTCGGATTTTCGGCCGCTATCTCCTTGATTTTTTCATCGACTTTTTGGGCCAGGGCGTTGATCTCGATGGGGGTAAAGCCCTCGATGTCGACGGTCAGCTTGCGCCGGGCGATTTCTATATCGACTTTCTCGTTCATGAGAGAGCCTCGAGCTTTTCAAGCTTGCGGGAAAGTTTTTCTAGGCGGCAACGCAGGCGTTGTTGGCGCTGAGCGGCGAAAGAAAAGCGCTTCAAGTCCTCGCGCAATTTTCTATTTTCATCTTCGAGAGTGGCCTTGGTTTTGCTTAGGCGGGCATTGTTCTCGCTGAAGGTCTTCAAGTTTTGCGACGCCTGTACAACCAGGCTCTCGAGTCTTTTGAGATTCGCCGGCCCGATCATGACCGCAGAGCCGCCTTAAGTTTGGATTTCAGAGCCGCCAGGATTTTTTCAATGGCGGCGTTAACCTCGGCATCGGTCAGGGTGCGGTCGTTGCGGCCGAAACTCAGGCGCAGGGTGAGGCTTTTCTTGCTTTTGGGGATGCCCTTGCCCTCGAATAAATCCGCCAGCTCCACGGATTTAAGCTCGGGGATGGCGCAGCCGGCCAGAGCGGTCTCGATCTCGGAATAATGAATTTCCTGAGGCACGATGATGGAAAGATCGCGCGCCGAGGACGGCAAAGGGCTGTAAGACTGGAACTTAAACTCGACGGACCCGAGCTCGGCGAGCAAATCCAGGTCCAGCTCAAAAATGGAGACGTTTTCCCGGGGAAGCTCCCAAGCGCGGGCGGCCTGCGGGTGCAGAAGTCCCATGGCGCCCAGGCCCCCCCTAGGCGTCGTCAGACGCAGGGAGGCGTTGGGGTGGAACAGGGGATCGGCGGCCGTCGTAGCGGCGCAAGCTTCCTCAAGCGCCATGGTTTTAAGCCCCTGGATATGGGAGAGTAGATCCAGAACCACGCCCTTGGTGTCGTAG
>MGUO01000033.1 GCA_001800015.1 Elusimicrobia bacterium RIFCSPHIGHO2_02_FULL_57_9 | reverse complement strand
ATAACGCCGAAAGTCGCTTGCTGCGCCTGGCGGCCAAGATCGCGATCGCCCATCATGAGCATTTTGACGGCAGCGGCTATCCCTATGGGTTGACCGGCGCCGCTATTCCCATCGAGGCTCGCATTGTTTCAGTGGCCGACGTGTTTGACGCCTTAGTGTCCAAGCGGGTTTATAAGGGGGCCTGGACCGTGGAAGACGCCCGCTCTTATATCAAGGCCCAGGAAGGCAAGTTTTTTGATCCCCAGGTGATCTCTTGCCTTTTTAGATCTTTTGATGATATCCTTGCCGCCATGGAAGAAGAAAACCGCCGCATCTTGGAAGATGAGGCTTTTAAGAAGGCCTTCCCGGCTCCGGCGCCCGGAGCCGTGGACCATCATCCTCACGTCTAATTTTGTATAATCGCTCGTGACGCGGGCGTGGTTCAATGGTAGAACGGGTCCTTGCCAAGGATCAGACGAGGGTTCGATTCCCTTCGCCCGCTCCAGTTTAAAAATTATAACTATGCTTAACTTATCCCGTCGCATCCTGATCAGCGCTCCCAAGGAGTCCGTCCGTCTTTATCTGAGGGATTTGGAGAAAATGGCCGAGTACGAGCAGAAGCTGGATAAGGTCGATCAAGTGTCTTATCCCGACGCCCAAAGCGGATTCGTGGAAGTCTCGGGCAAATTCCTGGGTGTTCCCTGGCGCGGCGCTTTTAAAACCGAGTTCACCAACGACGGTGGTTATCACGCGGAAATGGTCCGGGGGCCTTTGCCCATGGTGCGCAACATTCGCCTGCGGCCAGTTTTAGGCGGCACCATGGTGACGCATCAGGAGCATTATTATTTTCCGCGCTTTTTATGGCCTGTGGCCTATATGCTTAGGGGCAGGCTTGAGCGCAATGTGGATAAAGGATTAGGCGTGATTAAGGAAGGAGCCGAACGTCTGCACCGGCGGCTGCAAATTGAGCAGATAGGCCCTTAACTTAGGCCTTGGTCCCGCAGCACTTCTTGTATTTTTTCCCCGAACCGCAAGTGCACGGATCGTTGCGTCCTATATCCGGTCTCGTTTTAACGTAAGTTCCCTGCTTCACACCTTCTTCGGGGGCTTGCGCGAATTTCCCAGCTTCCAAGGCCTCCTTGTTCTTCTCCAGCCACGCCTTGACCGCACCGGTGTCCTTGACGTTGATTCCTTCTTTGGCCATATGGGCGGCGATTACTTTCATCTGCTTGACGAAAGCGGGGTCCTTCCATTTGCGGTAAAACAACCCCATCACGCCCTTGGCTGCCGGGGTTTCCAACTCCTTTGGAATCGCCTGCGCGGCAGCGAAGGGAGACGGATTTTTAGCGGTCTCGGGCGCCGCCGCGGGATTTTCTTTCTTTTTAAACGGATTCCATTGCCAAGACATGTTTATCTCCTAAGGCCGTAAAAGTGGCGGAAGGGGGGGGATTCGAACCCCCGAGAGGGAGATGCCCTCTAACAGTTTTCGAGACTGTCCGTTTCAACCGCTCACGCACCCTTCCTTGGAATTATCAAAAAGTGCAGCCCCGCTTTAGCGGGGCACGCACCCTTCCAAAGTCTAATTTGTCAATCACTATAATATCTTTTTCAAAGTCCCTTGAAATCGGCAAAATCCCAGCGCAGCTCCTTGTGAGTCTAATGGCCAGTCGTTCTCTCGCATGGACAATTTATATAAAAAAAGACAGGCTCCGATTATTTTGGAGCCTGTCTTGCGATGATCAGCGCTGAATTATGGGCGCCGGCCGTGCTGCATTCTTTCGCCTTGCCGCTGCATGCGTTCTCCCTGCGCCTCGCGTCGGCGTCCATGCTTTTCCCGCCGCTCCCCCTGGCGCTGCATGCGCTCGCCGCGAGCTTCGCGGCGTTCCCCGGCTTTTTCTAAATGTTCCGCGCGCTTTTGCAAACGGTCCGCGGCTTTCTCATGGCCGGCGGCATCGAGCTTTTCCGCGCGGTCTTCCATCCTTTCGGCGCGCTCCTGCATGTGTTCGCCCTGGTTCTCCAGTCGCTCTCCGCGGTTTTCCCGGCGCCCTCCTCGGCGCTGCATTCTTTCGCCTTGCCGCTCCAGTCGCTCTCCGCGGTGCTCGCGGTGCTCCCCGACTTTTTCGCGCGCGGTCTCGTTGCCGGGCATGGCGGGGCTCTCTGCGGGAACGGCGGGCACGGTTCCTGAGGGAGTCTCGGTGGGCGGGGCTGATGTTTCTGACGGAGGGGCTTCCGGAGTTTCTTGAGCGGCGTTCTCTTGGGCTGAAAGCGGTAAGGATAGGGCGAGAACGAACGTTAATAGTGCAACGGTGTTTTTCATTTTTCCTCCGGAAATGTTTTAACGGCATTTCATTGTATCCCGCCTGGGGAGGAGATGTCAATGAGACTTTCGTTCAGGGAAGCGGGGGAGCGGCGTAAGGCAGGGAAGCGGGAGAGGCCATGATCAAGGCTGCCAAGGAAGA
>MGUO01000032.1 GCA_001800015.1 Elusimicrobia bacterium RIFCSPHIGHO2_02_FULL_57_9 | reverse complement strand
ATCGTCCTGGCCGGCGTTCTTTGATTGAAGCGGGCCATTCTTTGACGCAGCACCGGCAGCGGAATCGAGCCGTTCTCCAGCACCGCGTCGTGAAAAGCCCGGATATCGAATTTTTGACCCCCAGCGCCTTGAGACTCTCGGCGCAGGGCCATGATTTCTCGTTGTCCTACCTTGTAAGATAAGGCTTGGCCGGGCCAGGTGATGGTGCGGTCCACCTCCGCGATAATTTCCTTATCAGAGAGAGGCGTGTTGTCCTTCATGAAATTAATGGCCTGCTGGCGGCTCCAACCCAGGGAGTGAAGTCCGGTGTCCACCACGAGGCGGCTGGCGCGCCAGGCTTGATAAGCGAGCATGCCCAGGCGCGAGAGGTCATCCTGATACAGTCCCATTTCCTCGCCTAATATTTCCGAGTAAAGACCCCAGCCCTCGGTGAAAGCGTTGAATTGCGAGTTGCGACGGAAAACCGGCAGCCCTTTTTGCTCCAAGGCCACCGCGATCTGCAGGTGATGGCCGGGCACGGCCTCATGCGCGGCCAACGCGGCCATGACGAATCTCGGCCGTGAGGGGGGATCGTAGGTGTTGATGAAATAGATGCCGGGACGCGAAAGATCGCTGGGCGCAGAGTAGTAACGGGCCGCCGCGTCGTTTTTTTCCTTGTATCCCTCGATTGGCTCAACGATCAGCTGCGTTTTGGGCAGCTTGCCGAAATAAAGAGGCAATTTGGCTTGGGCGCGCGCAACTTGCTGCTTGGCGTCGTCAAGAACTTCCTTGCGTGACGAGAAGAAATTTTTGGTCTCATGGCGGACTTTATTCAGGAAGGACTCCAGGGATCCCTTATGACCCATTTTTACGGCGATGGTTCCCATTTGCTTGCGTATTTCCGTCAATTCATCCCGGCCAATTTGATGCAGTTCATCCGGAGTTTTGTCGTCCGTGGTGTGCTTGCGGATCAGGGTTCGGTAGGCCTCCATGCCGCCGGGAATATTGGAGATGCCGACTTTATCCTTGCGGGATTTCGGCAGGTATTCATCCTTGAGGAATTGATGGAATTGGCGGTAAGAGGGGGAAACATGCGTTTCGACGGCCGCAATCACCAGGGGCATGTACTTGACGCGCAATTTTACGGGCAGCCTCTTGACCGCCTCGGCATAGGGGCTTTCCTGGGGATGGGTTTTAAGCAAACCCTCGAGCTGGCTGATGGTTTTCTCAACCGGAATGCGGGCGGCTACCCGGCCTTGCTGCATGCCCTCCCTGAGGTTTGAGGCGTAATTGGCGAAGAAAGTCGGCATGGCTTTCATGCGCAGTAAAAGAGCTTCGCCGTCCTCGGTGGTGTTCATGGGCTGGGCGATGCGGATCACGGTGGGGATCCAGGACTGCGCGCCGTCGATGTGGTCGATGTTCCACTGCCAGAATTTATGCTGCTCGGCCTCAAGATCCATTTCAATCTCGACCTTCATGACGTCCCAGGAAATCCGCTCTTTGGAATTAAGCTTGGAGCGCGCAATGGCCAGGAGCCGGTCATGCAGCTTGGTAATTTCCGAGAATTCCTCGGCGCGGCCCGAGGCGCTGTTGTCTTCCAGCCTGTCATGATAGCGCTGATGGTTGACGAAGGTGGCGAAAAGCGGCTGAGTCCGCATTTGGGCTTCCCAATAGTCGTCGGCGAGCTTGGCAAATCGTTGAGAAGCCGTTCCCGCCGCAAAAACCGCGGTATTGAGCAACAAAAATAACGGCCATGACCAGAGACAGATCAACGCGCTAACTCGCCATAGAGATGGATGGCGCTGAGTATGGATTTATTGAAATCGCCCAAATGCAGGCTTTCATTTTCGCTGTGAGGATTAGTGTAAGGATCTTCCACCCCGATGAGCAGGGCCGGCGCGCCGCCCAGCACCTTGGAGAAGGGTCCTACGAAGGGAATCGAGCCGCCGCAGCCCATGTACACTGTCGAGCGGCCGAAGCCCTTGGCGAGGGCTTCGGAGGCGGCCTTGAAAACATGGTTATCCACGGAAGTGGTCCAGGCCGGGCTGGCGGATTCCTTGGCGAATTTCACGCTCACGCCCCAAGGGGCGTGCTTAAGCAGATGCGCCTTGAGGCGCTTAATCGAATCTTTCGGGTCCATGTCAGGGACGATGCGCAGGCCCACGTGGCACCAGGCGGATTCGTTGATGATATTGGCGCAATCCTTGCGGGAGGAGGCTTGAAAGGCGTTGACCGAGAAGGAGGGCTGGTACCATACCTGGCGCAGCAAATCCTTGGGATTGCCCAAAAGCTTCGTTTTTGCCAGAAGCCCCGATTGCCGGCGGTAATCATTTTCGCCGTAGCGCAGGGACTTAAGGTTTTTTTCCTCTGCTTTGGAAAGCTTGCGCACGCGCGCCAGCAGGCCGGGGATTTTAATCCGGCCTGCGCTATCAGTCACTGACGCAATCATTTTCGACAAAGCTTG
>MGUO01000031.1:7118-21249 GCA_001800015.1 Elusimicrobia bacterium RIFCSPHIGHO2_02_FULL_57_9 | reverse complement strand
GAGGGAGTGGACGCGGCGGCCGGCGCCGCGGCGGCGACCTAAAATATGAAGTTGAGATCAGCTTGGACGACGCTTATCACGGCGCGCAAATTCCCTTGGCCTTTGAGCGGGTGTCGCTCTGCGACATCTGCCATGGAACGGGAGCTCGCGGCGCCTCGTCGGTTAAGCGCTGTTCCCGCTGCCGCGGCAGCGGCCGCGTTCAGTTCTCGCAAGGGTTTTTCTCCATGACCCAGACCTGCACCCAATGCGGCGGCGAGGGCCAGGTCATAGAAAATCCCTGCCCGGAATGCCGCGGTGGGGGACGGGCGCGCAAAATGGCCCGTTTGACGGTCAAGATTCCTCCCGGCATTTATGATGGGGCGACCTTGCGCATAGCCGGACAAGGCGAGACCGGCCCTCGCGGCGCGCCCTCCGGCGATCTGCACGTCCATGTCCGCGTTAAGTCCGATCCCCGCTTCGAGCGTACGGAAGACGACCTGCTGGTTGAAAGAGACGTGGATATCGCCGAAGCGGCGTTGGGAACGACTGTCGAGATCGCCGCTTTAAGCGGCGATCTCACCAAGATCAAGATTCCGGCAGGCGTTGGGCACGGCGCCACATTTCGCATCCGCGACAAGGGCATGCCCAAGCTCCACGGCCGCGGGCATGGAGATTTGCTCGTGAAAATCCGCATCGCCGTGCCCCAAGGACTTACCGCGCATCAACGCAAGCTTCTGGAGGAATTGGCCCGCTCCCTGCGCGCAGGGCATGATGACGGGGCTTCAACAGAGCGGAAAAAGGATGACAGCGGCATCTTTAAGAAAATTTTCGGCTCCGAATAGTGCCCCAATTCTTTTTATCTCCCGAATCGATCGCCGATAAAACCTTCCGCCTCTCCGGCCCCGAAGCTTTTCACATCGTCAAGGTCCTGCGCTGTCGCGAAGGCCAAGCCCTGGCTCTCTTCGATGGCCAAGGCCGGCGCTTTGAGGGCGTGATACGGAAAATTCATCCAGACGGCTCGATTTCAGGCGAGTTGAGCGGCCTTCGGGCCCAAACCAGGCGCATGGAGCTCAACCTTTACCCCGGCCTTCTTAAAACCGGCGGCTGGCATTATCTTTTAGAGAAAGGCACGGAAATCGGCGTGACCGCGTTTGCTCCCGTGATCAGCGCCCGCTGCGTCGCCCAAAGCCCAAAGCCCGAGCGCGCCGCAGCCAAGCTTGAGCGCTGGCGGCGCATTATCATGGCTGCGGCCAAGCAATGCCAGCGCCAGGATCTTCCCGAGATGCGGCCCCCAGTTTCTTTAAGCGAGGCGTTTGAGTCCTGCGCGGGCCGAGGCTTAAGCCTGCTTGCCTGGGAAGAACAGGGCGGCCTGGCGGCGGAGAGTTTGCCTCGGGCGGTTAAACAGGCCCGCGACAAAAATGACGGGGAAATTCCGCCGGTCAATCTCTTCATCGGCCCCGAGGGGGGCTTCTGCGCGCAGGAAGCCGCCTTGGCGCGCGACCGCGGCGTCATTGTCATCGGCTTGGGCCCCCGCATTCTGCGCGCCGAGACCGCCGCCCTGGCGGCCAGCGCCCTGGTTCTTTACGAGTTAGTGGTTCTCTAGCCGTTGCCCAGATTAGTTGACGACAGGTTGTATATTTTATACTATTACCGAGGTTACAATATCTATGAGAATTACAGGATCTAAGTCAAGGGCCTTCACTACCTTCGAGGTCGGCAGGATTTGCGGGGTTTTCCACACCACGGTCATCAACTGGGTCAATAAGGGGAAACTCAAAGCCTACGTGACGCCCGGCGGCCACCGCCGCATCCTGCCCGAGGATTTGATCGACTTCATGAAGCGCTTTGAAATGCCCATCCCCGACAATTTGGTCGACCGGAGCATGAATATTCTTATCGTCGAAGACGATGCCTCGGTTCAGCGCATGCTTATGCGCAGCCTGCAGGCTCTTCCCGGCGTTAAAATTGAGGTCTGCGAGTCGGGCCTCGAGGCTTTGATGCATATCGGCAAGGAGCCTCCGGATCTGCTGATTCTGGATATCCGCATTCCCCAGGTCAACGGCTTGGAGGTCTGCCGCCTGGTTAAATCCTGCGAGCATACCCGGCCGGTCAAGGTCATCGCCATAAGCGGCGAAAAGCTCTCCTCAGAAGACGAGAAATTCCTCAAGCATCACGCGGATTGCTATTTCCGCAAGCCGCTTTCGACCGGTGAATTCAAGCGCAAGGTCGCGGAATTATTGGAGCTGGACGTATTTTCTGAGCTGAATTCATGACCGAGCCGCCTACCGCCGTCTCGGTTCTGCTGCAGTACTTGGAAGGCGAGGGCGTGGATCATATTTTCGGAATTCCCGGGGGCCCCTTGATGCCCCTTTACGAAGCGCTTTTCGAGCGCGGCTCAATTACGCCTATTTTAGCCAAGCATGAGCAGGGCGCGGCCTTCATGGCCGACGGCTATGCCCGTGTCAAGCGCGGGCTGGGAGTTTGCTGCGCCACCACCGGCCCCGGCGGGACCAACGCCCTGACCGGGGTCGCCTGCGCCTGGGCCGATTCCGTGCCGCTGATGCTGATTACCGCGCAAATTGCGACCTCGGCATTTGGCAAAGGCGCAGCCCAGGAATCGACTCATTTTGGAATTGATCTCGTTAATCTTTACCGCTATGCGACCAAGGCCAGCCTCATGCTGGTCAACCCCGAGCTTATGGCGGAAACCGCGCGCTATTGCCTGCGCATGGCCTTAAGCGGGCGTCCCGGCCCGGTGCACTTGAATCTGCCGGCCGATCTAATGAAGAAGCGCATCAAGTCGCAGCAAGTGGCGCCGAAGAGGTACCGCGCGCGCCCCGAGTCTTTCGACCGCGCTTCGGTCAGGGAAGCGGCGCGGTTGTTAACCCGCTCGCGCCGCCCCGCTCTTCTGCTTGGAAACGGCGTCTCGGTTTCCGGGGCTTTCGAGGCTGTCCGGCGTTTGGCCGAGCGGCTGATGATTCCGGTGGCGACCACCCCAAAGGCCAAAGGCGCTTTGCCGGAGGATCACATTCTTTCCCTCGGCGTCTTCGGATTCGCCGGTTCGCCGCAATCGCAGGCCTATCTGCTTTCAGGAGAAGTGGACGTGTTGGTGACGGTCGGGACCAGTCTCGGGGAGCTCGCCACCCATGCCTGGGACGCCAGGCTTAGCCCCAAGGTCTCGCTGATCCAGATCGATTCCGATCCCTGCGAGATCGGCAAGAATTATCCCGCCCATCTTCCCGTCGTGGGCGATGCCAGGGCCGTTTTAACCGAGCTGCTTTTCCAGGTGGAGCGGGAATCGCGCTGGAAGGACTTCGACCGCTCTCTTTTGCGCGGCGAGGGCTGGATCAAGGATTTTAAGTCGCGCCATCCCCGCATGATAGAGCCGCAAAGCCTGGACGATGTTTCTCTGCCGCTTAAGCCCCAGCGCGTCATGCGCGAGCTTCGCGAGGCTCTGCCCGATGACGCCATTATATTCGCCGACATCGGCAATTGCATGGCCTGGGTCCTTCATTATTTTCCGGTCTACGAGCCCGGAACCTTCCATATCAATCTGGGTTTTGCCTCGATGGGATACGCCGCCGCCGCCGCTATCGGAGGCCAATTGGCCGCTCCCGAAAAAACCGTGGTTTCCATTCTCGGCGACGCGGCCTTCGCCATGAATGGAATGGAAGTGCATACGGCCGTGGAATATAATCTGCCGGTGGTATGGGTCGTGCTCAACAACGGCGGACACGGCATGGTTCATCACGGCGAGCGCATTCTCTTCAAGGGGAAATTTAGCACCTCCAAATTCAGGCATCCTTTCGACATTGGAGCCATGGCCTCGGCGATGGGGGCCCGCGCCATTCGCGTGGAAAAGCCCGGGGAATTGCTTGTCGCGCTTCCTGAGGCTCTTGCCTCGCGCCGCCCGACCGTGATAGACGCCAGAGTAGACATTGAGGCTGTTCCACCTATGGGCATGCGCATCGAAACCATGGACCGCTTCTTCGATTCTTCCCATAAAGAGGCGCCAATCTCCCAGGAAGGTGGAATCGGTGCGCGAACTCTCATCGCGGCAAAATAAAATCCGTCTGTTCCTGTTAGGGCCCTTGTTGGCGGTCCTCCTGGCGTTTTGCCGGTCCGCGACATCCGTCGCGCAGCCGGGCGAGTTGGCCGTATGCCTGGATATTCATGAGCCGGCGACTCTCGATCCCTTCGATGTCTTCGCGGAGAAAGGCTATGTCGCCCTGCAGCAGACTCTCGAGGGGCTGGTCCGGTTTAATCCCGACGGCGGCATCGAGCCGGCCTTGGCGCTGTCCTGGGAGAGAATCAACGATCGCATCATGCGCTTTCATCTGCGCCGCGACGTCAAGTTTCATAACGGCGAGCCTTTCGACTCCGAAAGCGTGCGTTTCAGCGTGGAGCGATACCTGGACCCTCATACCCGCTTTCCAGGCCTGGGCTTTTTAGGGCCGCTGGAGAAAGCCGTGGCCATCGATCGCCATACCGTGGACCTGGTGACCCGGGCTCCCGACGGAGCTTTGCTTAACCGGCTGGCCGCGTTTCTTTATATCGTACCCGCCCGATATTACTCCAATTTCAAGAAAGAATTCGGCCGCAAGCCCATCGGAACCGGGCCGTTCGTGTTCGAGAGTTGGCAGAAAGATCGCGGCATTTATTATAAGGCTAATCTTGAATATTGGAGGAAAGGCTACCCCAAATTTCAGAAACTCTCCTTTCGGTTTTTACCGATTGAAAAGCAGGTGAGCGCCTTGCTGAGTGGAGAGGTCGACCTGTTGACCGATATGCCTGGGACCGAGACCGAAACCATCGCCAAGAGCCGGGTGGCCGCTGTAATTAAAAAGCCGACTTTTTATACCGTAGGCGCTATTTTTAATACTCATGAGGGCCCTTTGAAAGACCGGCGTGTGCGTCTGGCGCTCAATCTTGGCGTCGACCGCCAAGATTTAATCCGCTATGACCAGCTGGGAAATGCGGCGGTTATCGCCTCTCTGACCATGCCGGGAGAAATCGGGCACGCCGAGGATTTACGGCCTTACGATTATGATCCGGCGCAGGCCAAGCGCCTGCTGCGCCAGGCCGGCCATCCGCGCCTGAAGCTGCGGGCCTTGGTCAAGGAGCAGACCAGGAGAACGGCCCTGATTCTAAAAAAACAATGGGAGCGCATCGGGGTGGATTTGGAAATAAAATGGGTCTCGGAGGTTGATGCCTTGATCCAGGTGCAGGCCCAGCGTCCGGATATAGTCATCGGAGGCTGCCCCGATCCCATGGCGCACAGTTTTTTCATTACCAGCCTCTTTTTGTATTCGAAATCCCCCTATTCGCTGACTAAGAACCCCCAACTGGATCAAATGCTGGAGCAAGCCTTGGCCCAAATGGATGTCAAGCGCATGGAAGAGCAAATGCGGGAAGTGGACCGTTTTGTCCACCGTGAGGCGCTGAGCTTGTTCACCTATCAGAAGGTCAAGACTTATGCGGTTAAAAATGGCGTGGCTTTTGTCCCTTATGTCACGGGCATGCCGCATCTTTATATGACCGGGATCTCAACGTCGGCCCAAGGAGGACAATAATGAGGGGGAAAAAAGCCAGCGTGCGCAGCTTACCGGTGATCAGGCAGCAGGATTTAAGGCTGCGCTTGTTGCCCGGGCTTGGCGGACTAAATGATATTTCCATCATGCACATAGACGTTCCCCGGGGTTCCCGATTTCCCGCCGTGCTTCACAAGAAGACGGATGAATTAGTCTACATTGTATCGGGCAAAGGCTTTGGAGTGGTCGGAAACGAGAAAATGAAATTGAAAGCCGGGGACTTTATCCACATTCCCGCGCGCCGGTGGCACCAGTTCACCACCACGGATTCGCGCATGAAAGTTCTCGCTTTGTTCTCGCCGAAGATGAATATGCAAAAACCGGATGCTTGTTTGAAAAAAGGAGATAATCAATGAAATTAGAAGGCAAGGTCGCGCTGATCACAGGAGGGGGGTCGGGAATCGGGAAGGCCGCCGCCCTGGCTTTAGTTCGCGAGGGGGCCAAGGTGGCGCTGTTTGGACGCCGCGCCGAGCCCTTGCGGGCGACAGCTGAGGAAATCCGCAAAAGCGGAGGGGAGGCCTCTCCTATTACCGGCAGCGTGGCTAACGACAAAGATGTCATCAACGCCGTGGACAAGACGGTTGAAATTTATGGGAAAATAGACATTCTGATCAATAACGCGGGCGTGGGCTTGGTCGGGCCTTTGCTGCACCAGACTACGAATGATGATTGGAAGCTTATCGTGGGAACCAACTTGGAAGGCGCCTATCGAGTCACCAGGGCGGTCATACCTCATTTCCTGCATAACAACGGAGGGGTCATCGTCAACGTGTCGTCAACCGCGGGCATGATCGGTTTGCCCGGCGCTTCCCTCTACTGCATATCCAAGGCCGGCATGATTCATTTCACCAAGACCGTGGCGTTGGAATACGCCAAGCAGGGAATCCGCGCCAATTGCGTATGCCCGGCCGCCGTGGATACGGACTTTCTTGCCCCCCTTATAAGCGATGAAAAAGCCAAAGAATGGCTTTATTCCATTCACCCCATGGGAAGGATCGGCAAGCCGGAGGAAGTGGCCAAGGCGATACTATATTTGGTCTCGGATGACACCGCCTGGGTCACGGGCAGCGTTTTAACCATGGATGGAGGTCAAACCCTGCAATAGAGCCGGTGGATCAGCATGAGGCAGGCCCATGAAACGACGTTCTCTGGCGTTCAGCCTTCTTATCTGGGTTCTTCCCGTCTCTTTAATCATTGTCATCGCGGCTTCCTATTCCACCTACCGTCTGGCGCGCTCGCTTATATTGTACGAGGCCCAGCAGGGGATCATGGCCATTACGGACGCGGCCGCGGCCCAGGTCAAGGGCTTTTTCCAGCAGCGCTCCAACGATATCGCCATCATCAGGCAGTCCCCGCTCTTTAAGGACCATTTCACCAACGTCGAATACGGCCTGCGCCAGGAGGCCGGGGTCTATCTGCATGAAATCGAGCGCATGCTCTGCGATTTTTCCCGGCGCGCCGGGGTTTATCCACGCCTGAGCTACCTGGACGGTTCCGGAAAACCGCTGTGCCTGATCGAAAACCATAAGCCGGCGAGGCTGAAAGGCGAATTTGAGGATCCTGAATTTTTCGCGGCTTTAAAAAGCCTCTCGGGCACCTACCATCCTATTTTCCGCCAACGGCGGGTAGCATGGCATCATGCGCCAATTATTCGCTACGGCGTCCCAGTCAAGGATGAGGCGGGGCGCTTGCGCGGCGCCTTGATTTTTGACTGCAGCTTGTCGCCGATGTACGAATTCCTGGGCCGCCTTCATCTAGGAATTTCCGGCCGCGCGGTTTTAGCCGAGAGAAAAGGCCGGCTCGGTGATAGGCCGCCCTTCATCGGGGCGGACCTGTTGATCGCCGAATCCATCGTTCCCGGCACGCCCTGGTCGGTGGTCATGGTGGTTAAGCGCAGCGACTTTGTCGACCGGCTGACCGCCATCAGCAGCGCGACTTTGTTTCTCGCCTTTTTCGCCGCCGTGATGCTCATCCTTCTGATTACGCGGCAAATCCGCCTGCTTTTAAGGCCCTTAAGCGATCTTGAGAACGCGGCGATCGCCTATGCCCAGGGTGATTTAGGGGTTCGAGTTAATATCTCCAAGCCGCGCGAAGTGGCGACGCTGGGAGAGGCTTTTAACCTGATGGCCGACAGTCTTAGGCAGCGCACCGAGGCCTTGATCCAGACCGAGAAGATGTCGGTGGTGGGAAATTTAATCGCGGGAGTCGCCCACGAGCTCAATAATCCCTTGGCGGCCGTGATCGGCTTTGCGGAACTGCTTAAGGATCTGCCCGCCAAACCGGAGGAACAGGAGGACTTGCGCCACCTACATTCAAGCGCCCTGCGCTGCCGCGATATCGTGCAGGGGCTGCTTCTTTTTGTGCGCCGGGATAAGACCGCTCAGCGCCGGGTTTCTCTTAACGAGGCGGTCAAGTCGACCCTGGCTCTTTTCGAATACCGCTTGGTTAAAACCGAGGGGGTCAAGCTTGAAGTGGACCTGGATCCCGATTGCCCTTATATCGCCGCTGATTTTCAGAAAATTCAGCAGGTTTTGGTCAATCTCACCAACAACGCCGCCGACGCGGTGAAGGAGCATCCCGGTCCGCGGATCGTCCGGATTCGGACCGGAAGCTTGGGCGCGGGAGCCGAGTTCGAGATTGAGGATACCGGCCCGGGCGTTTCGCAAGAGAAGCGCCGCCGAATTTTTGAGCCTTTCTATACCACCAAGCCGGTCGGCAAGGGAACCGGCCTTGGGCTTTCCATCTCGGCCCAAATTGTGTCGGAATTCGGCGGCACCCTGCGCTGCGAACAAGGGCCGGAGGGGGGCGCGCGCTTCGCAGCTTCGTTTCCTCCCTGCAGCCCGGACATGCAGGAGATGGAATCCTCCGCGGGTTTGCCGCCGTCTTTTCCCGGCCGCCGGGTGCTGGTGGTGGATGACGAGCCCGAGCTGGTGCAGTTGATGCTGCGGCTTTTGCGGGAGGACGGGCTTGTGGCTGCGGCGGCGATGGACCCGAAAGACGCTTGCCGCCAGGTGCGCGGAGGCGGCTTTGACCTGGTAGTCGCCGATATCGACATGGGGGAGTTTAAGGGCACTCAGCTGACGCAAGAGGCCCGCCATTTGATCAACAAGCCCGAATTCGTATTCGTCACCGGAGACATCCTCAACCAAGACCTGATTCAAGAGCTGGTGCTTCTGAATATGTCGGTTCTGGCCAAGCCGTTTTTGCGCACGGAATTTCTGCGCATGATCCGGCGCGCGCTTGAGCTCGCGGCTTACCAGAGGCGCGATTAAGTTGGATAAGAGTCCTTCCTGCGGTCGAAGGCGAAGCGGCTGAGGCCCCGGGGGGCCTGGCGCTTTAAATGGCTTTTCATCTCGGAGGCGATCATGACGGCTTTGCCGTAATGGTCCAGATTCCTGGCTTCGGTGGTGACGATGCCGACTGAGAGTGTGACCAGGGCGAAGCGCTCGAACTGGCCCGTGCGGTTGGCGGTTTCGACATAACCGCGGCGGCGATCCGAGCAATCGTAAAGCAGCGGCGCCTGCTCGTCGAAATCGGAGGTTATTTTGATGACGATGTGGGGAGCGCGTTGCGGCTCGCAGATTACGACGAAATCATCGCCGCCGATATGCCCCGCGAAATCCTCCCGGCTGCCTTGGGACTTGAGGCTTTCGGTGATCAGGCCGGCCGTGCGGCGGATCGCCGCGTCTCCCCGGGCAAAACCATAGGCGTCGTTAAAGGACTTGAAGCGGTCTATATCGATGTAGAAAAACGCGAAGGGGATGTTTGCGTGGATGCGGCGGTTGACCTCTTCCTCTATGGCGGGGTTTCCAGGCAGCTTGGTCAAGGGATTGGCGCAGACATCCAGGCGGTTTCTGCGCAGAACGCCGTCGACCCGCGCGCGAAGCTCCTCCAAAGCGAAAGGCTTGGTGACATAATCGTCCGCTCCGTTGTTAAGCCCTTCCACCTTGTCGGCCGTCCCCCCGTTGCCTGTCAATAGAATCACCGGGGTGGTGCGGGTCTGGATATCCTGGCGCAGCTCCTTGAGCACTTCCCAGCCGGTTTTGCCCGGCATGTTGATATCGAGCAAGATGAGATCGAAATTTTCGCGCTCGGCTAATGCCAAGGCGTCGCGGCCGTTGGAAGCGGTGGAGACATGATAGGGATTTTCCAGGCTCCGGCTCAGCAGCTTGCGGATGCTTTCTTCATCGTCGGCGACCAGTATTCTCTGTTCCATGCTTTTCCCCCGTTCTTATATTCCGCATTTACGGTAAAGCGAAAGGGCCTTTTGATCCACGGCCACGAACCGCTTGAGCTCGGAGGGCGTTAATTCCGGCACTGAATCCTGGGCGTACCAGGCCTTCATCCGCTCGTAGAACTGCTGTTTAAGCTCCGGATCGGAGATGGTTGAGCCGGGATTGTATTTGAGGCTGGAGGAGGAAAGACCTTTCTTAAGCCGTCGCGCCCAGTAGCGGGCTTTAAGCTCCAGTATTTGATTTTCCATCCGGTCTATGCGCAGCGGGGCCGCGGCGCAGGAATCCTCCCCCGGCGAATCTTTAAGCTCGAGGGATTCTTCTTGCGCAATCTGCGGAACCTCAACCGTAAATTCGGGAGCCGGCACGAACAAAGGCTGGTTGGAATGAGCCAGGAGGCCTCTGGTCCATTCCCGCTCCACCTCCCGCTCGCAAGCGGCGATGATGACGCCCGTTTCCAGGTTGATGAGCCGCGCGTTGACCACGATATTCGGGCCTATCACCGCGAAGCTGCCCGTGATGATTCCGTCCGCCGCCGCCACCCGTCCTAATTTGCGCAGCATGGTGGGATCCAGCACCCCGGTTTTGCCTAATTGATGCTCATCTAGCAGTTTGCTCAACAGAGAGCGTTCGAGCGCCTCGATTTTTCCCAGGCGCACCAATTGCGTCACTAATTTCTCCGAGATGCGCCAGCCGTCCTCAACCGAATTATTTTGGGCGGGCACGAAGGGAAGCACGGCTACGCGCTGCACCCGGGCAGCTAAAGCTGCCCGGGGGAGTTCCTTAGCCATAGCCTTAAATCCGCCCCGGTCGCTAGCCACGACCGGGACAGGGGATGAGGCCAGGGCTAGGATGAAAATCGAGAGACCGAGGATTGGTTTTTTCATGCCATGAGGATAGCAGTAAGAACTGTAAGAACACTTAATCGGGGCTTAAGGAGTGCTTAAATTTGAAGACTAGGCGTCTTGGGGCTTAGTCTTCAAATTTATAGCCATGGCCGGTGACGCTGATGATATGCTTGGCGACTTTCGGGCCCAGTTTCTTGCGCAGGTGGGAGACATGCACCTCGACGGTGCCGGGATCGTTGTAATCGGCGGGATCGTAGCCCCAGACCGTTTCCAGCAGATAAGTGGTGTTTAAAACCCTGCCGGCCTTGCCAATTAAGGTAGACAGCAGATCGAATTCCTTGCGGGTCAGCGACAACAGCTTATTGCCCAATTTGACGGTCCGTCCCGCCGGGTCCAGCTCGATGCCGCATTTCTTGAGCTTCGGCATTTGGGCGCAAGAAGTTTCATAGCGCCTTAATACCGCCTGGATGCGGGCCATGAGCACGGGCAGGGAAAAGGGCTTGCAGATATAATCGTCAGCGCCGCCTTCAAAGCCGGAAAGGATGTCTTTTTCCTCGATTTTGCGGCCGGACATGATGATGACCGGTATGGAGCGGGTGGCGGCTTCCTTCTTAAGAACCCGGCAGACGGCATAGCCGTCGAGGCCGGGCATCTCCGCGTCAACCAGAATAAGATCGGGTTTCGATTCGCGCACGAGAAGAAGGCCTTCCGAGCCGTTGTCCGTGATGACGGCAGCCAAGCCTTTGCTCGTCAAATATTTTTTGACGACGTTAAGCACGGCTGTGTCATCGTCAACGACCAGGATTTTCTGAGCCACGAGTTTATTTTTATAAGAATTATAATATAACTCATTTCGCAATGCCCGCGCCACTGGATTTATCGGGTCCATAACCAGGCGGAGAGTTCGCGCGCTATGGACGAGCCCGCGGAAAGACTGGCATCGGCCACGGCTTGGCTGGAAGCGGAGGCGGCGTCAATGTCGACAGCGGAGGCTTCCTTTGTTTCTTCGCAGCATACGGCTCCACCGGCGGACTCGATCACGGAGAGCGTGACGCGGGCCCGGTAAGCGTGCCAGCTTCCCAGCCGGGGATCGGCGACGGGGGAAGCCCGGGCTTGAGCCTGAGCCGTGAAATCCGCTTGAGCGTCCGTCTCAACCACGGAAAAGCCTTCGTCCATCAGGGTTTGGCGCAGGGCCGCTGCGGCCCGTCTCTCCCAATCGGAGGCCTGGGGGCCTTCGGCCTTGATCTGCACCGCGATTTTATGGTTTCCCGGGGGTGGCACGGGCGGCGGGAGGGGGGCTTGCGCTTCTTTGGAGGAAAACTCGCGCATGAAGGCCTTGATCCTTATTTTAAGCAAGCCGTCCTCGCGCCGCTCGTCAAGCACTTCGTAGCGGCTGACCGTTCCCCGCACGTCGGCCATGATTCGTTGCGCGGAAGTCAGCGCGTTGTCCACGCGAGTGCGCGCCGACACCGACACCCCGAAGCGCTGCTCCACGGCTTTTTTCTGGGCCTCGGCCAAAGCGCGCCGGCGGCTGCCGAGCTCGTCCTTGGGATCAAATGCCGCCCAGCCTTCAGCTTGAACCGCGACTTCGTTTAAAGCGGCATTTCTTTTAGACGAAGAGGCGCAGGCGCCAAGTCCCAGGATAAGCAGCCAGAGGCCGCCGCGCGGCATCCTCATCGAAAGCGCACCCCCATCATATCCTCAAGTCTTTTCTTGGGAAGCCGCAAGGTGACCACGCAGCCGTTGTCGGCCGTGAATTCGCTTTTCAATATTTCCGCGCCCTTGATGGTCTCTTTAAGCCGGGCTTCCAGCTTTGAATCGACCTCCATGGCCCGGTCCACTGTCACGCCGCCGTCTAGCTCCACACCCTTGATCATGGAGAGCATTTCATATTGCGCCTTGACGATGGCCGCGTCGCGGGCCAAGGCCTTGCGCTGGGTTTCCGTGGCCAATTCGGGATTGGAAGCCCCGATGCCGATGGCTTCCACGTAATCCGAACGATTGGGAGCCTGGTTGATGGTGGTCTCAACCTTTCCCTGTTTGACCCGGCTTTTGACTCCACCGCAGCCTGCCAGCAGCCCGGCCAATCCGATTAAGGTTATGGTTTTCGCGTTCATTTTTAGAACCTCCCGGCGCCTCGGTTCAAGCATAACAGGGACGGCTGTTTGCGCGCTTAAGGGCCGCTTAAATAATTCTTAAGTGCCAAACTCCAGCGCTCGAGAACCAAGCGTGGCGATAGTGTCATGTTTATTTAATATTTATAAACATATATATTATGTATTGACAAATATGCTTAAATAGGTTAAAATATAAGCACCGCAATCAGGAGAGTCCATCTATGTCGCTGAGAAAGGAGAGCCTTCCCGTCAGCAACCGTATCATGATGGACCGTTTAGTCTCCTGCGGAAAAAAGCTCCCCGAAGCGACGGAAGAATTCGCTCCTCATGTCGTCATCCGGAGGATCCGCAACGCTCTTCACATGACCCAGGCCCAGCTTGCCAAGCGGGCGGGTATGCCGCAGTCCCATC
This sequence comes from Elusimicrobia bacterium RIFCSPHIGHO2_02_FULL_57_9, assembly GCA_001800015.1. Taxonomy (GTDB): domain Bacteria; phylum Elusimicrobiota; class Elusimicrobia; order UBA1565; family UBA9628; genus O2-02-FULL-57-9. Next base: position 8,071 of record MGUO01000031.1, on the reverse strand, counting down.
TGGCGAAAATCGAGATCGGCAAGGTTGATGTCCAGCTGAGTACGCTCAGGCGAATATTGCGCGCCATGTATTGCGAAGCCGTTGTGCTGCCGAAGTTCCTCAAGTCGCCCCAGGCTGCCCTGGCCGAGCGGATCAAGGGAGTCGCGCGCCGCAAGATCGCGCGCGTCTCGGGGACCATGGCTTTAGAGAATCAACTCCCTGATGACAAGATGATCCGGGCTCTTATCCGCTCCGAGCAAGAGCGTCTCATGAGCCGGCCATCCGCTGAAATATGGGAGGAGACCTGGGCTTCGGGAGGAGCCTCGGTTGTGCGCGATCAGCAACTGCCCGTGCGCATCGTTGAAAAAGAGGATGACCGCGACACCCTGCGATTCTGGCTCACGCAACCTCCCGAGGTCCGGATCAGCGCCATGGAGTTTCTTAGGCGGCAGGTGTATCTGGCTACGGGTCAAAAGACTCTTCCGCATATTGTGCGCTCGATCCAATTGAGGGGTTACCACGCATGAGCGACGTCAACTCTGACTTCTCGGATTTCATTGCGGCGCTCAATCGGAATCACGTCGAATTTGTGATCGTGGGTGCCTTTGCCCTGGCTTTCTTGGGATATCCGCGAGCGACCGGCGATATCGATTTTTGGATCAGGTCGACCGCTTCCAACGTGGAGGCCGTGCTGCGGGCGTTCGCGGACTTCGGCTTCAAGTCTCTTGGTATAACCAAAGACGATATACTTTCCGGAAAGGTCATCCAGATGGGCTATCCTCCGGTTCGCATCGACCTGCTAACGAAGCTGGACGGAGTCACGGGGGAAGAAATTTGGGCCAACCGTCAGGAAGGGCCGTTTGGCGAACATGCGGTCTACTATCTGGACAAGGGCACTTTCATAAAGAACAAGCGTGCGGCCGGCCGCTCGAAGGACCTCGTTGATGCCGAACTCTTCGATGAGCCGTCGAAGC
>MGUO01000031.1:2108-7052 GCA_001800015.1 Elusimicrobia bacterium RIFCSPHIGHO2_02_FULL_57_9 | reverse complement strand
CGCAACTGAGGATTTTCTCGACGCCGACGTCTGCGTCATCAACACCTGCACCGTCACCGAACAGGCCGATAACGAGGCGCTCAAGCTGGCGCGGCGCATTGCCATCCGCAATCCCGCCGCCCGGCTTATTGTCACCGGCTGCCTGGCCTCGCGCGACCCGCAGGCTATCCTCAAAGAAGCGCCCGCGGCGCTGGTGGTCGGCAATGAGGGCAAGGACAATCTGCCGGCCATGCTGGGCTGTTCAGCCGGCCCCATGACGCCTGGTGCGGCGCAGCCCTCCATCAGTTGGTTCCACGGGCACAGCCGGGCTTTCGTCAAAATTCAAGACGGCTGCAACATGGAATGCGCTTACTGCGTTATTCCAGCCGTGCGCCCCAAGCTTTCCTGCAAGCCCTACGATAATTTGCGGCATGAAGTCGAAAATTTGCTGGCTCAAGGTTATGTCGAGATTGTTCTTTGCGGCATACGCCTGGGCCGTTATATGTCCGCGGACGGCGCGGGCAAGCGCGTTGATTTCGTCTCGATGCTCGAGCGTCTCACGCGAATTCCGGGCGATTTCCGTATCCGTTTATCATCGCTGGAAATTACTGATGTGGGTGACCGGCTAATCGCGGTTATGGCGAATTCCACCGGCAGGCTTTGTCCTTCTCTGCACGTGCCCCTGCAGTCGGGAAGCGCATGGGTGCTTAAAAGAATGCAGCGCTGGTACTCTGCGGCGTTTTATAAACGCCGCATTAATGCGTTAAAGAACGTTTTGCCTCATGTCGGTTTGTTTACCGATATCATGGTTGGTTTTCCAGGTGAAAACCAAGCCCGCTTCAAGGAGAGCTTAGATTTAATTAAAGAAATAGAATTCTCGGGACTGCATGTTTTCCGCTATTCCCAGCGCGCTAAAACCCCGGCGGCACGCTATGAGGGCCAGATTCCGGAAAAAGAAATCTCAGCGCGGGCTTCCGAAATGCGCCGGCTTGATCACGATCTGCGCGCGGCTTTCGCGGCGCGAGCCGTGGGGAGCCGCCGCCGTGTTGTTGCGGAACTCTCCGGCCGCGAGGCTTTGACGGAGGATTTTCTGACCGTGAAGCTGGAAAAAGAAATCAATCAAGGATTCCATAATGTCCAAGTCTTAAAAACTGATGGCCCATTGCTCTGGGCGCAAGTCTCCTCCACCGCCCAGTAGGATGATGCCGCTCGCGATCAGCGCGCATTTGTGGCCCAACTGCGCGATCTGGCGATGCGTTTGGTAGCCGCAGGGTCCCGCCTCGTAAACGAATTCAACCGCCCCCTTCGCCGCCACGCTTTGCACCATGCGCTCCACCGCTTTGGGTTCGTTCTCGATGCTGAACGTCTTCGTAACACGATCCATCCCGGGCGGCAAGACCGCCGCGACGATGGTCTCCTTGTGCACGTCAAGGCCAACGACTGTAGTACAATGGTTCACGAGCCGGCACCTCCGTGTTCTGTGTGGATAGGCTCCCTCGCGGGAGTAACCCACGATATACTGAACTTACGGGGTTGTCGGCTCGTCCATTCTATCTAGGCCTTTTGGTCACATTTGTTTTGGGTCTAATGCCCCTGGTGGGAATACGGCTCGAGCTTTATTATTAGGGCATGAAAAACATTCATGAAGAATGCAGCTTGCGGCTCGGGCTCCTATAACGGTATAATCTCGGATTACTTAGTGGCTGATTGTCTTTTTTGCAGGATTGTTTCGCGCGAAATTCCGGCTCAGATAGTCTTCGAGAATAAGCAGTTGGTTGTTTTGAAGGATATCAATCCTCAAGCTCCGACGCATTTGCTGGTAATACCGAAGAAGCATATCGCCAGGCTTTCCGCCTCGACGGACGATGACGCCGTCCTTTTGGGGCAGTTGCAGCGGGGACTGGCCGAGCTCGCCGCGAAAAACGGTTTGTCGTCGTTCCGCGCCGTGGTCAACAACGGCCCCGAGGCGGGACAGACGGTGGATCATTTGCACTATCATTTGCTGGGCGGTCGCCCGATGGGCTGGCCGCCGGGGTGATCAAGAGGGGGTGAGGCTTAATAATGGTATTCGTTAAACTACGCGAGGGAGAAGGCATCGAGGAAGCCCTGAGGCGCTTTAAGCGCGAATGCGAACGCAACGGGATATTGAAAGAGATCAAGAGGCGGGAGCATTACCTGTCCCCGGGCATCAGGCGCAAACTCAAGGCCGCCGAATCCCGGCGCAAAATGAGACGCGCCAAGCGCCGCAGGATTCAGTAATTCGGTGATTCCCCCGCAATCCCTGGAAGCCATCCGCTCCAAGCTCGATATCGTCGAGCTTGTGGGTGAATTCGTGCCCCAAATGCAGCGGGCCGGGCGCAACATGAAGGCGCGCTGTCCGTTTCATCAGGAGCGCACGCCGTCCTTCATCGTCAGCCCGGAGAGGCAGACTTATCATTGCTTCGGCTGCGGGGAGGGAGGGGACGCTTTTGCCTTTTTAATGAAAATCGAAAACTTAAGCTTCTCGGAAGCAGCCGAAAAATTGGCCGAGCGCACGGGCGTACGCATTGCTGCAGCCGAGGCCTCGTTAAGCCTCGAGCAGCGCCGACGCTTGAAGATCAAGGAGCTGTTGGAGTTCGCGGCGGGTTTTTATCATGAGTTCCTGCTCAAATCGCCGAAGGCCACGGCGGCGCGCGATTACCTGACCCAGCGGCATGTGTCGGAGAAGTCGGCGCAGGCGTTTCGGCTCGGCTACGCCCCGCGCGCTGCGACTCTTGTGGATGCCGCGGTGCGCAAGGGCTTCGCGCGCGAACTTTTGGTCACGGCGGGCTTGGCCGCGCAGCGCGAAGGCCGCGGCCTGCGCGATTATTTCTATGACCGCGTGCTTTTTCCGATTCGCGATGCGCGCGGCGACACCGTGGGCTTCGGTGGGCGAGTCTTGGGCGACGGCGAGCCCAAGTATCTCAACTCCCCGGATTCCCCCATTTTTTCCAAGGGCAAGGTGCTCTACGGCCTTTTCGAGGGCTTGGCGGAGGTGCGCAAGGCGCGGCAGGTGACGTTGATGGAAGGCTACATGGACGTGATCGCCGCGCATCAGCACGGGTTGATAACTTCCTGCGCCCCCTTGGGCACGGTGATAACTTCCGACCACGCGATTTTGATCAAGCGTTACGGGGGTGCTGTCATCATCGCTTTCGACGCGGACCGCGCCGGAATGGCCGCCGCGGCGAAAGGGGGGGAGGCGCTTCTTGCCGCGGGCCTCGAGGTGCGCGTCATGCAGATTGCCGAGGGCAAGGATCCGGATGAACATTTGCATAAATTTGGCGTCGAAATTTTCAAGGGCGGCCTGGACAAAGCCCCGGATTTGATCGGCTTTAAAACAGAGCTTTTGCTCAAGAACCAGGTTCAGCCGCTGACTCCCGAAGCGAAGTCGCGCGTCGCCAAGGAGGTAATGGCTGTGATCGCGCAAAGTTCGGATGAGATATTGAAAGGGGAATGGACCAGGCGCCTGGCGCAAAAGCTGGGCGTTTCCGAGGACTGCCTGCGCCGCGAGATGGGCAAGGAGCAGACGCATTATTCTTACCGCCGTCTTGCGCCCGCGGCAGCGGGCCCGCGCCACGAGAGGCTTGCGCACGACGATCAGCAGATACTGGGCCTTCTCTTTAAAATGCCGAAGCTTTCGCTTCTGGCGCGCGAGGAAGATTTCTCCTGCGACATGGGAAGCGTGATATGGAAGGCTTTATGCATTCTGGAGCCCTGGCACGGCGATTGGCCGGCGCGGCTGCTGGAAAGGCTGCCGGCAGTCGAAAAGACCGCTGCCTCCCAACTGCTGGTTCTAGTTGGGGAGCTGGAAAACGACGATACCGAAGGGGTTTTTAGATCAGTTTTAAGCCGCCGGCGGGCCATGAGGCGGCTTAAGGAGCTTGAACCCCGCATCCGCGCCTCCAACGGCGTCGTGGACGCGGAATTGAGGAACGAATATCATAAATTATTGGTGGAATTGAAAGGAACCAGGAGATAGTTATGGCGATTGAAGCGAGTCAAGCAATGAAAAATTTAATCGACCTGGGCAAGGAGCACGGCTACCTGACTCTTGAAGAGATCAGCCGCTCTTTGTCCGTATCGCACATGAACTCCGAGCAAGTCGATGAACTCATGGGGACGTTGGAGGATCTCGGCATCGAGGTGGTCGACCGCAAGAAGGCCTCGCTCGCGCCTTCCGTCGAGCGCGAGCGTTTCACCGAGGAATGGAGCACCACCGCCGATATTTCCAATTCCATCCGGATGTATTTGTCCGAGATGGGCCGCGTGCCTTTGCTTTCCCGCGAGGAAGAGGTGACTTTGGCCAGGAACGTGCGCGAGCGCGAAAAGGAGCTCCGGCTGCTGGTTCTGGAGTCTCCGGTCACCATGCGCGAAATACGCAACTGGGAAACCCTGATCGCCCAGCAGGAAATGACGCCCAAGGAGCTTATGCCCCGCGGACGCAAGACCGCTTCGGAGCTTTCGGGCATGAGGCGCCGCATGAAGATGGTCGCCGACTTTATCGCCAAGTCCGAGAAAATCATGGACGGGCTGCGCAAGAAGCTCAAAAATCCTCATCTCACCCCTCTGGCCCGCATGAAGCTCACCAAGGCCATCGAGAAGCGCAACAAGCAGGTGATCGCCAAAATTGTCAGCCTGAATCTCAACCAGGACAAGATCAAGCGCCTGACCAACAAGATCAAGAATCTGGCCAGCAAAATCCATGAATGCCGCGACGAGATGGAGCGCTATCACCGCCGCTACGGCGCCAGCTACGAGGAGTTGAAGCACTATTTCACCCTGATCAAAAGAGGCAAGATGCGCCCGGAGGCCTTCAGGGCCAAGACCGGCTACGCTCCATCGGCCGTGGAAGCGGCTCTGGAAAACATGGAGACCATCGTCGACCGTCTTGAGCGCATCCAGCATATGCTGCCGATACCGTTGGAGAAATTCCTGGAGCTTGAT
>MGUO01000031.1:552-1847 GCA_001800015.1 Elusimicrobia bacterium RIFCSPHIGHO2_02_FULL_57_9 | reverse complement strand
AGGCGCGCACCATCCGCATTCCGGTGCATATGAAGGAGCTTATTTCCAAGCTTACCAAGGTCACCCGCCGCTGCCGCCAGGAGTACGGCCGCGATCCCTCCATCGAGGAATACACGCGCTCGCTGCATATCTCCATGGACAAGGTTAAAAACGTCCTTAAAATCATGCAGGAGCCCGTGTCCTTGGCCACGCCGATCGGCGAGGATGAGGATTCCTATCTCGAGGATTTTATCGAGGATAAGATCGGCCAGGCGCCCGCCAACGCGGCCATCACCTTCCTGCGCCGCAACGAGGTGGAGAAGGTGCTTTCGACTTTGACCGACCGGGAGGCCAAGATCATCAAGTTGCGCTTCGGCATCGATTCGGGCTATCCGCGCACGCTTGAGGAAGTGGGCCGCATTTTCCGGGTCACGCGCGAGCGCGTCCGGCAGATCGAGGCCAAGGCCATCCGCAAGCTGAGGCATCCCTCGCGCAGCAAGTCGCTGCGGGATTACCTGGATTGAGGAAACAAAAAAGCGGGCCGTCTTCTTTTTTTGAGAAACTGGTCTTTGGCCTGGCCGGGCTCTTGGCGCTGATCATCCTCGTTCATTTGGTCAAGAGGGCGCTGGTCCGCAGCGAAATGCTCTCGCTCCGGTCCCGAGAAGAGCAGGCGGGAATCGAAAAGCACGAATTGGACGGCTCGCCCGCGGAAATGGCTGTGTCACAGCTTCCTCCCATCCGTGTGTCCTCGCCGGGTAGAGCGCGCCGCGCCTCTGAAATCCCTTCTCCCATTAAAAAGTAGCCGGCGATTTGTGCCATAATAAGGCGCCATGAAGCGCGTCCTTATTTTCACCGTCCTGCTTTTTTTGCCTTTCCTCAACAAGGCTTATCATATCGACGATCCTGTGTTTCTGGTCATCGCCCGCCAGATACGGCAGGCTCCTTTAATTCCTTATGATTTTCTTTATCACTGGACCATGACGCCCTTGCCCGCATGGGTCGTCAGTCTTCACCCTCCGTTAAATTCCTATTTCCTGGCGCTGATCGGATTGGCGGCCGAGGAAAAGGAGATTCCAACTCACGCCGCTTATTTGCTTTTAACGCTCGGCTGCGCGGCCTTGATGCTGGCCCTGGCGCGGCGTTTTTGCCGCCATCCGATCTTGGCCACGGTTTTAACTCTGGCGTCGCCTGGCTTTTTTGTCACGGCCACCAATGTCATGGCGGATGTGCCTCTTCTTTTTTTCTGGCTGCTTTCGGTTTGGATTGTTGTCGCGGCTGCGCAAGACCGGCGGCCGCAATTGCTTTGGGCGGCTGCA
>MGUO01000031.1:0-533 GCA_001800015.1 Elusimicrobia bacterium RIFCSPHIGHO2_02_FULL_57_9 | reverse complement strand
CCATGACCAAATATTTCGGCCTGGCCTTGGTTCCTCTTTTAGGGGCTTATTGGTGGCTTAAAACGAGACGCTTGAGCTTGCCGATGGCTGGCTTTTTTATTCCGCTGCTGGTCGTGATTTTGTGGGGCTGGTATAGCGTTTCCCACTGCGGCCTATTCCATCCTTTGGCGTCGGCCGGCTTTGCAGCCGCAACCCAGCGCGATTTCATCTCACAGATCGGCGCCACCACCGCATTTCTAGGAGGCTGCCTGCTCTGGCCGGTTTTCGCCTTGCCGCTGATTGCGCGGCTGCCGGCGCGCTGGCTTTCGGCCGTGCTGGCCGTCATGGGGGCTGTTCTGTTAATTTCTCCACCGGCAGCCGGGTGGCTTTGGGCGGTCATGGTTTTAGGAGGGGTGGCGGTCGCGGCTTTGGCGTGCGCCGCCGTCGCGGCCAGCAGCGATGCGGAAACACGGCTTCTGGGGCTATGGGTCGCCGGGGTGATGATTTTCGCGCTGCGCTTTAACTGGACCGTGAATGCGCGCATTTTGCTGCCT
>MGUO01000030.1:3227-5451 GCA_001800015.1 Elusimicrobia bacterium RIFCSPHIGHO2_02_FULL_57_9 | reverse complement strand
CGCTCCCCTGAGGTGAAGCTTTTTCCTCGCTTGGATAGGCGCAAGCCGGCCTTCTCAGCAGGCTCCCTGTCGACACACCAACTGACCAATAGGCTTTCAGAGAGTTTATTGGTTAGGATTTCCACCACAATCCGCGCCGCCTCCAATGCGGCTCGGTCAGCATCCAATTCTGTTAACGGGTTAAAGGTTCCGGAGCAGCCGGCGTAAGATCGCTGAAAGTTTTGATTCTGCTCAAGGAGTGCTGCTGCATTTGCCAATGGTTCAGCTTCATAAAGACAACGGAAGCAACCGGGCACCTTACCACGCATCCCCACTGCCAATACGTGACCACCCATGCCTAACGGCTCCAGCCACACATGAACTCGTGGCACCAAACCGTGGAGAAGCTGATTCATTCTTAATTCCAGAGTCTCTTCTCCAGTCGCGAATATCAGCAAGTCAACCTTTGTCACAAACTCTGGATTTTCTGTAAGAACACTTTCAATGTCTTTGGCCTCATACGAGGCTTTCACGGTCGCGTAGCGCTTCTCCAATTCACAACTTAAAGCTTCTGCTTTTTTCGAACCGAAGCTACCAAGGCCAAGGTAATGCCTGTGAAGATTCTCCGTTTCGAAATTCTCATTGTCGACCAACCTGACCTCGCCCATCCCGAGTGAAACCAAATGGCCGGCCAAATGAGATCCGATAGCCCCGCAGCCGATGAGTGCAACGGTCTTTTTCTGGAGCTCCGGCTCCGCCCCACCTCTGGTAAGCAGGTATGCCGGATCAAAGCGAGTGACGCGCAGTCTCTTTATCGGTTGGTCAAGAATAAAACCCATTTCGTAATCAGCAGGGATTCTGTTCTCGCGAAACCCCTGCAAGGCCCTTCTCCTGGCCTCGCCAGCGGATCTTGGGATTAAAACTCCGATGAGGACACGCCCTTGGCTCGTTTCCAAGGGGAAAGACACTAAAACAGTGATTGGCAGCACCTGGGCCGCAAGCCACTCTCTAAAACCTCTCTCTGCCTCAAGGAACGCGTGCTGATTCAACTTCCCGGTTAACCATCTAGCGTTTAGAACCTCCTGAAAATCCGGTGGCTCAAAAGCCTCTTGGAACGAAACAAGAAAGGCCCCTTGACGCTTTAGTAACTGTGCTTGAATACGAGTGACAAACTGCTCGAGTGCCTGCTGATCGTCTACAAATAACATCCACCTGTCTGGAAAACCAACGCCACCTTGTATAATGGCCCGGGTAATCTGACGTGATGCTGCAAGTTGTTTACATATCGAAAAGACCAGAAGATCTGCCACGGGATCCCAATACGCCAGGAACTCCCGTCTGAAATCGCCAGCGTTGGCTCCTGATAAACCTTTCTGGATCGTCGTGCGAGCGCGCTCAAGAGACTGGACGATAATCCCCTCAACATTTGAGGAATCAATGAGGACTCCCGAGGATGGGGCGATGCAAATTTTTCCATTGTCTTCTACGTGCGGTACCCTTCGTCCCAATGAGGCGCGTGTGGCCAAACGAATCTCAGGAAGAGCATCTGGAAGCTTTTCTGATAGTTTTACTACCACAGGAACTTTCTCGTGGTCCCCAACCTCAATCGTACCGACCCAGCCATCCTGGGATGCGGTGAAGCCCTGCCGCTCAAGCTCAGCAGCAGCCTTTCGGATTGCGGAATCCCTCAGAGCGCGTAAGTCGTCAGCCAATTTTTTAGGCTGAGGCGCTGGAAGTAATAATCGCAGGGCTTTCAGTTCGCCTCGAACTCTCGCTCTTAGTTGGTACAGGGAAATCATCCCCAAAGGCACGACGCAGTTCCTCGCAGGCTTCCACCGGGTCAGCTTCTTCTTCTACCTTCCGCAACATCTCTGCTAGACGCGCAAAACGGGCTTTCAGCTTCTCCATATCGCGATCCGAAAGCCCGGCAAACACATCTTCATATTCCGGCGTCGGCTTCCTCGCTATCAATCTCCCAGGCTGCTGCGCGGCGTTTGCCGCCATGGCTTCGAGCGCGGCCCTGTCATCAGGATGCCCGCTCAAAGATCTCCGCGGGTTCAGCAGCTTGACGCTCAGCAAAGTAAACGCGAGCCCTGAAGGCTTGTTGTCTGCTTCAGCGGGGTTGGCCGCGTCATCCCAGCGCTTGAGGTAGCGCACGATACGTCGGAACTGGTCGGCCTCGGTCTTCGAGTCCTCGGTTCCCTTAAATTTCTCGCGAGCGCTTGCGATATATTCTTTCAAGCCT
>MGUO01000030.1:0-3193 GCA_001800015.1 Elusimicrobia bacterium RIFCSPHIGHO2_02_FULL_57_9 | reverse complement strand
CTGATGCAGGAGTTCTTGTTCTCGACTTCCTCGGTATGGCTCATGACAGCGTTGTAAACCCACCCGCGAACTATGCCTGCAGAATGGTCCGACTCCGACAGGTTGAAACAGAGGCCAACGTCAATATCGTACTTCAGCTTCCCGATGGGCTTGATCCCTGTTCCCATTGCATAGCTCCCCTGCATAATCTCTTGGAACCCGGGCAGTTCCTTCTCTTTCAGGTGGACGCGTACTCGCTCGAGGATGGCGTTGCGCTTTTCGCGAAGCTCCTCGTTCATATCATAATCCGCATGGATGGTTTCGTGAAACTCTTCAAAATACCGCTGGACGTTCGCCATCGGTTCCTCCTAGTTGAAAAACGGTTCCAACCGTTTCCTGACGCCACCGTCAACTGCTAACTCTGACCCAATTTGGCAGAGCGTTTCCGTTGCTTTCTTTGTTGTCACGTCAATGTCGATCCCGTGGGGTCTTTGTACCTCAAGGCGCTCATAGAGAGTTGCAGGGCCAATGTCGCAAGCCGCGATACGCCGCAAAGTCTCATGAGAAATATCTGACGTTGCGTCAACAAAGATGTTGAAGAGCCTGCCTCCCCACAATAGAACACCTCGGTTTAGCAAGAACTGTTGCAAGGCGTTTCTCGTAGATGCTCTTTCCGCAAGGTCCGCGCGAGGCGTAGAGACTGAGAGAACCTGAATATCTTTCGCGGATACCTTCAGGTGGAACCGAGCCTCCGCGTAACCGAGAAGTGCCGGGTGATTTGCGAACACCCCGCCGTCACAATATCTCTCTTCAACGCTGCTCGTAGGGCTCTTGAGCTTCACTAGCGGCAAGAAGGTCGGCGCAGCTGAGCTAGCAAGCGCCACGTCCCGGACCAGATAACCATCATCGCGGTTCAACTCAGGAGCGTGATCGGTCTTAAAAATTCTTGGCTTGCCACTACTCACCGAGAAAGCAGTGATCAACACGAATTTGCCCTTCCGCTTAATGTCCCCCACGCGCGTCTGGCCAAACGCTTTATCCAAGGCGGCGCGAAGGGGCCTATCGTCGTATCGCGAAACAAGCAAGCCCCGCACAAACCGCAAGTGTCTCATGAAGGCAGGTTTGTTCCAGAATATCCTTGGACCTAAATCCTCGTAGAGCCGGCGGACCTCGCTGCCTGACATTCCTGAAGCTAGGCCAAGGGCGATAATGGCGCCGGTGCTCGTCCCGCAAAAGAGATCGAAATTCGCGTGGAAAGTCTTTTTGAAATACCTTTCGATTTCTTCCACGAAACAGGCGGAAGCCAAACCCAGGTAGCCTCCGCCGTCAAAACTTACGATCTTCACGCTCCCCTCCTCACAAACCTTACGCTTCACATTGAAGCAAGCTTGCTTGAATCGGGAATGATGCTCATCACTACTCCCTGGATTTCAGCGTCTTTGGTCAAAACTATCGGACGATGTTCTCTATTTGTTGAACGAGGAATCAGTAAAACCACGTTCCCAGAGCGGCGGTATTCCTTGACCGTAACTTCTCCATCAATAAGGGCGACAACTACCTCACCATTCTGCGCTGTAGCTTGCTGTCGCACCAAAATAAGATCGCCTTCCCTGATCCCTTTCCCATTCATTGAATCGCCCTTGGCTCTTAACAAGAAATACCTATGCGGTGGCCGCGCCAGCCGAGTCGAGACGCGCACCATGGCCTCGACATTCTCTTCTGCCACAACGGGCAATCCGCACGGAACGGAACCCACTAGCGGCACATCTACAGTTTGGGCCCCACCCATCCCTTCCAGCTTTGTTTGGACAAGTTGGAGTTCGCCATCGGGCCTTCTGCGAAGGACTCCTCGCTGTATTAGGCGATTGATCACAAGCGCAGCAGAGCGCGGAGATTTGTACTTTAGGAGAGCCATGAGTTCTCGAACAGACGGGAAATGCCCGTCGTGCACTAGCCAGTTCCTGATATGGCGTAGTGCCGCAATTTCTTTAGGAGAGAATCGCTCATTCATGGTATACACTATTATACATCTTGTATACCTTGATTCAAGCCTGATTTTATAACTCGCCGGTCTTGACTTTGCTCCTTGAAAATCTGAAGAGTGTTTTCGGTAACTTGTGAAGCCCACCGGCGGCACGGGACCGCTGAGCCCCGCCGGGCCGGGTGGGGGCGGCCCGGCGGGGCAGTGCCCAGGGCCGAGCGGCCCAGCGAGGCCGCGGCGCCGGCCTAGGCGCCGCACCACTCACGCGCCCGACCCCCCGCCCTAGGTTTGTGAGGTGGCGCGGGGGTAGGAGGGCGCGGACGCGCAGCGGCCTCACTGTGCGGTTGACGCGGGCAGGCCGCTGCGCTCAAAATAGGTTCGGAGTTTGTCCGAGAGAGCCAGCCAATTCGTCCGTGGGTCGGTTTGGGCGACGAGCCCGAACGGCGAACCGTAAGTGACACAAAGCCTTCGGTGATTCAGCGTGAAGTTCGAGCCGACCGTTTTCAATAAATGCTTCGCGGCGGCGGGATTTTCTTTTCCGCCTTCGGCGGAAGTGCTCGCGTAGCGAGCACAGCCAGGCGACCAGGAGGTGTGCCATGCCAGCAGCCTATTTTCTCTACGCGCGCAAATCCACCGAGGAAGAAGACCGGCAAGTGCTGTCGATTGATGCACAACTTCACGAGCTGCGCACGTACGCACAGCGCGAAGGGTTGACGGTGACTGAGGAATTTATTGAGGCGAAGACCGCCAAGCAGCCAGGCCGACCGGTGTTCGACCTGATGCTGAAGCAGGTCGAGGATGAAAAAGCTCAAGGGCTGCTGGCATGGCACCCGGACAGGCTTGCCCGCAACTCGGTCGATGGCGGCCGCATCATCTACCTCGTGGATATCGGCAAGCTCACCGACTTGCGCTTCCCCACCTACCGATTCGACAACACCGCGCAGGGCAAGTTCATGCTCTCGATTGCGTTCGGCCAGAGCAAGTATTACATCGACAACTTGGTCGAGAACGTCCGGCGCGGCATGCGCGAGAAGCTTCGCCGGGGTGGCTGGCCCGGGCGGCCGCCATTGGGCTATGTTAGTGACCGCGAGCATCGTACTGTTGTGCCCGATCCTGAGAAGGCCATGCTCATGCGGAAGCTCTTCGAGGTCTATGCTCGGGGCGAACACTCACTGGACGAGTTGCGAAAGGAAGTGGGCCGCTGGGGACTCTTTAGCCGAACGGGCAAGCCTG
>MGUO01000029.1:2559-4000 GCA_001800015.1 Elusimicrobia bacterium RIFCSPHIGHO2_02_FULL_57_9 | reverse complement strand
ACGGATGTCATAGCCGTAGGAGGAAAGGCCGTAGGAGATTTTACCGTTGCCGTCCTGGCGGTCGACGAACGGCTCGATCATTTTGTTTTCTCGGCACATCTTGCGGATCCAGCGGTCTGATTTCAGCATAATCCCTCCGATTGAAAATTATACTGCAATTTTGACGGGCCTGACGAGCCGGCGCATTCCATCCCGAAAGCGCCGGGCCAGGATTTTCGGCCTTTGCCGAATTTCTTCCGCCTCGGGATAGCCTTTCTTTTTCGCGTACAAATAAGACAGCCACAGGCCGAAGGGAACGCCAGCGATAAACAACGCCAGGCCTCCCGGCAGGCCCATCAGGTGGGCGATGCGGAAAATCCAATTTATATGGTAAAAAAATTGATGAACTACGGCGGATCGTTTTATATTAAACGGCAGAGGCTCGCGGAATTGGTTATGCTTTTCTCCTATCCTCGCAATCTCCGCCCAAGCGGCCTTGCCGGGGATGTTAACTCCCACATTGGATCCAATACGCAGATGTTCACCGGGACTGCGCAAGGCCCCCCATCCACTCATGAAAGCAATAAGCAGATAAGAAAAAATGACGCCGATGCCCGCCAATTTTATGGCCCGGATCGCCCAATGTCCGCGGTAGGTCCAGTTTCTATAGGTGCTGATGAAAGTTCCAACGAAGAAACCGAAGCCCGCCGTAAAAAGAATCGGCGCCAAGACCAGCGGAGCTCCCCATAACCACAATTTCAGGCCGCTTAAGCCCCAGGCAAGAACCCCCTGAAGCGTGCCCAGGATGCCCCCGAACAAGAAATCGCTCCTCGCGGGAGATTTGTAGGTGGCATGCCAGTAGTGCTTCCACCAAGCCCCTTGGCTGGGCCGCGGCTTTTCATAAAACAGCGCTTCCGCGGCTTGTCCCATCCGACTCCAAACCATGATGGAATTGCGCCCTCTTTTGCCGTCCTTGCGGCCTGAGCCCGCGTCGAAAAACTGCCGAGACAAGAATTGCCGCAAATGCCGGGAATCCCTGGAAACGGATTCATCGAGAAACAGGATCGACAACTGCGTGGGCGCGTGCGCAGCGCGCACGACCCGATTGCCGTCAACCCTGGTGATTTCAGCCTTGCCCAGCCGGGGGTGCTCCACGAAAACCCCGCTTTTATCGAGCTCTTTTTTGAATTCCTCCTCGCCTAAGCTTGTTTCCAGGCCGCGCGCGTATTCCTCAACGCTCTGCTTAAGCATTTGCGCCTGGGCCAAAATCTCCACTTGATGGGCCTCCCAATACCCGAGGGATTGCAAATGGCTTGCCAGCCTTTTTTTGAACAGGGATGGATCGGAATCTCCGGAAGATTCTCCCCATAGTTGCCGGCGGAGGTTTTCCAGCTCCTGCGGCTGCGCTTTTTCTAACTCGGCGGCAGCCGAAGCGATCTTGTCCAATAACTCAGGCTCTAAC
>MGUO01000029.1:0-2495 GCA_001800015.1 Elusimicrobia bacterium RIFCSPHIGHO2_02_FULL_57_9 | reverse complement strand
GGACTCGCGCGCGCCGGAGGCGTCTAGTAAAGGGCCTCCGGCATCGGCCGAGCGGAACGCTTCCTTACGGCCGGCGTCGGGGGATTGAGAGAAAACGGCGTTTTTAAGTTCGCGCAGGCCTTCGGCCCGAGGTTTGGCTTGAAACCTGGAAAAATGCCTGGCCGCCGAGACGCGGAATTCCGAGGCGCGAGAGCTGCGGGGAGGGGCCGCAACGCCTGCGGCGAAGCACCGCGAACCAGCCATGGATATGGCCAGCGCCATGGACAACCATCGCGTCATGCTTTATTGTGGACGCAACGAGGAGCCGCGTCATGGGCCTAAAGTCCCGTCTGAAATAGGCCTTAAGGCCCCGTATTTATTATTATTTACAGGCCTAATCCGCTTAAAATCAGCTCGGTCATGGCCTTGGCGCGCTCTCCCCCGGATTTCGGATCGTCCGCCCGACCCGCGTCGCTGAAATTCGTGACAAAAACATATTGCTGTCCGTCTTTTTTTAGATACCCGGCAAACCACCCTATTTTACGCCCATCCCCGAGAAATCCCGAGCCGGTCTTTCCACGCAGCACGCTGCCCGATTCCAGTTTTCTGTAGGGCAGGCATTTCTTCGTAAGCTCGATGGCTTGCGCGGCTGCGCCGAGCTTGCCCCGCCAAAAACGCGCAAGGAACTCGACCTGCTCCTCGGCCGAAATCTTGAGCGTCGAACTGAGCCACGCCCTATCAATTCCTCCGGACATATCCTGGTTTCCGTAGCGGAAATCCGATAGGTATCTTTTAATCTGCTCCCTCCCGATTTGCGGAGTAATCCACCGGGAAACCCAAACGACGGAGTACCTGAGCCAGGTGACCGGCGTTTGATCCTGATTCCAACGGGAAACCTTGCGGTCGATGCCGTCCCATTTGATCACGGCATTTTCATCACCCAGCATGTGCTGGTCAAAAGCCATGAGGGCGATGGGGATTTTGAAGGTGGAAGACGGGGAATGGCGCTGCGCGCAGAACCCTGGGTTGTATTTGATCACGGCCGTTGAAGATTGCAAGTCATACAGGATGAAACAACCCTCTTTCCTCTCAAAAATCTGCTGGAGATTGAGCTCCCCGGCCCAGAGATTGCCCTCAATCCACAGGACCGCAAAAACAAGCAGGCTGAAACGCTTCATTCCAGGCTCCTCAGAATAATATCGGCGGCGCGATGGCCGCTGACAACAGCGCTTTCGATGGTGGCGGGCAGGCCGGTTTGGGTCCAGTCCCCGGCGAAATAAAAACCGGGCACACCCGACTCATGCCGCGGCCTCAAGGCGTCGGAACCAGGCACCGGGGAAAGCGTGGCAAAAGGTTCCTTGATCACTTTCCAGCGCAAGATACTGGCTTTGGGAAACTCCGGGAAACAGCGGGCCATGTCGCTCTCGGCACGAGCCTTGATGGCCTGGGGGTCCAAACTCACATGGCGATGCGCCCCGCTGATCACCAGGGACAGATATTGCCTTGCGGCGGTGGAAATCATGGGCCTGGCGTTTTGGCTGAAAATCAGGCTTTTGTTAAACACCCATTGTATCTCAGTGCCCAGCATCCCGACCAGGGGTTGCGCTCCCAATACCGGGCGATCCAGCCAAAAACAGACGCTGATAATCGGGGCCGGCTTTAAATCCCGCCACGCCCCGCGCAAAGCCCGAGGCAGGTCTAAGCGGGCCAAATCCCAAGGCGCCAAGGTGGAAACGACGGCCGCGGCCGGGAATTTTTCGCCGGACTGCGCGGCAACGCCGATCACGCGCCCTTCTTCCTCGATAAGTCCGGAAATCTTACGCGCGAGCAAAACCCGTCCGCCGCGGGCTTCGATAAAAGAACGGGCGGCGCCGGTATACAAGTCGCTTAAGCCTACCGTTGAGAGGCCCAAGCGGGCGCTTTCCACGTCGCGGAAAAATACCTCGCGCAAAACCTGGGCCAATCCCGTGGCGGCCGCCACCGCGGGATCATCGTTAAGCGCGCCCACGGCGATGGGATCAAACAGCCTTTCCTGGATGCGCTGGGATTGCCCGAGCCGGCCCAGCCATTGACGCACGGTTAAGGCGTCAAGCGCCGCGGCAACGCCCTCGCCGTTCATCTTTCTCATGTAACGCTCCAACCTTATCAAGCCCCATTTATCGGAAAGAGAAAGGCCTTTAAGACGCAGCACGCCCCAGGCCAAATGCCAAGGCGAACCCAAGCCCGCGGGGCAGCTTAAAACATCGCGCCTGCCCTGGGCGTCGGCGAAATCAACTCGTATTTTTTTTTGGAATTTCAACAGGCTTTCAGTCCCGATTCTCGCCAGAAACTTCCGAGTCTGGCGATAGCAGCCTAGAAACAGATGTTGGCCGTTGTCCACGGTCTGGCCTGACTGCGGGTCGAGAAAAGAATAGGCCCGGCCGCCCAAATGGGGTTTTTTCTCGATGAGGGTGACGCGGCGGCCCGCTTCGGCTAAAGCCGCCGCGCAGGAAAGCCCGGCGAATCCGCCGCCCAAT
>MGUO01000028.1 GCA_001800015.1 Elusimicrobia bacterium RIFCSPHIGHO2_02_FULL_57_9 | reverse complement strand
GGCAGCTTATGGAAATATTTTTAGAAAAGCGCCCGCCGGTATCGATATGCTTGCGGGAGGTTACGCCTGAGCGTTTGGGGACAAGCAAAACGTCGTGAAAGGTGATGCCTTCTCGCATTGTTATTCTCAATTCAGGAGGACGATAAATTATATAAAATTGGGCATGTCCTTTCCTCTGGACCGTGCGCGCCGGCTGCGGGCCAATCCCGGGCTTAGGCGTTTGGTCCGCGAAACCAGCCTTGAGCCCGCGGACTTCGTCCTGCCGCTGTTTATACGGCCGGGCAAGGGCCGCAAGCGGCCCATTGAGTCCATGCCGGGGCATTTTCAATATTCCATCGATGAAATGCTTAAGGCCCTGCCCGCCGTCGTTGCGGCCGGGATACCGGCGGTCATTCTATTCGGCATTCCGGAGAAAAAGGATGCCAAGGCTTCGGGGGCTTTCGCTGGGAACGGCATTGTTCAGCAGGCGGCTCGCGCCATCAAGGACCGCTTCCCAGGGTTGATCGTCATCGCCGATCTTTGTTTTTGCGAATACACGGATCATGGCCACTGCGGAATCGTCAAAAACGGCGCTGTCGTCAATGATGCCACCCTGGCTTTAGCCGCCAAAACCGCGCTATCCCAGGCGCGCTCGGGCGCCGATATCATCGCTCCCAGCGGCATGATGGACGGCCAGGTTTCCGCCATACGCCGGGCTTTGGACTGCTCCGGCCTTGAGATGACGCCTATTCTTGCCTATTCAGCCAAATACGCCAGCGCTTTTTACGGCCCTTTCCGCGACGCCGCCGAATCCCCGCCTAAGTTCGGCGACCGTTCGACTTATCAGATGGACCCGGCCAACGTCCGCGAGGCGTTGCGCGAAACAGCTTTGGATGCGGAGGAGGGCGCGGACATGGTCATGGTCAAGCCGGCCCTCCCTTATCTCGATGTCATCGCCAAGGTGCGCGAGCGCTTCGATATGCCCGTGGCGGCTTACAGCGTTTCGGGAGAATTTTCCATGATCAAGGCCGCGGCGGCTAAGGGCTGGATTGATGAGAAAAAAACGGCCCTGGAGACTCTCACCGGCATTAAACGCGCCGGCGCTGATTTTATCATCACCTATTACGCCCTTGAAGCGGCCCGCTGGCTCCATTGACCGCTCGCCATGAACCGTTCCCGCAGTATTTTTAAGCGCGCCTGCCGGGTCTTGGTGGGAGGCGTTAATTCTCCCGTCCGGGCTTTTAAGTCGGTCGGCGGTTCTCCTGTGTTTATGCGCGGCGGCGCCGGCGCCTATCTTAAAGACGTGGATGGCCGACGCTATATCGATTATTGCTTGTCCTGGGGCCCCTTGATTCTGGGGCATGCCCGGCGGGAAATCATGGCGGCGGCCGAGCGCGCCTTGCGCCGGGGCTCTACTTTCGGCGCGGCGACCGAAGCGGAGATGTTGTTGGCCGAGCGCTTGAAATCCGCCCTGCCCTCAATGGAGCTGGTCCGGTTGACCAGTTCCGGAACTGAGGCCGTGATGAGCGCTATGCGCGTGGCGCGGGCATTCACCCGGCGCAAGCTGGTCGTTAAGTTTTCTGGCTGTTATCACGGCCATGTGGACAGCCTTTTGGTTCAAGCGGGTTCCGGCGCCACCACCCTGGGCATTGCCGATTCCGCAGGCGTTCCCGCGGCCTGGGCCAATACCACCATCACCCTTCCTTACAATGATTCCGAGGCCGTGCGCCGGGCTTTCCAAAAATGGGGCAGCCGCATTGCCGCCGTGATCGTGGAGCCGGTGGCGGGGAATATGGGCGTTGTGCTTCCTCAAAATGGTTTTCTGCGGTTTTTGCGCAAGATCACAACCCGGCATAAAGCCCTGCTTATTTTTGACGAGGTTATCACGGGCTTTAGACTCTGTTATGGCGGGGCGCAAACCTTGTTTAAGATAAAACCAGACCTAAGCTGCCTGGGTAAAATCATCGGGGGCGGGCTCCCCCTGGCCGCATACGGCGGCAGGCGGCAAATCATGGAAATGATCGCGCCGCTCGGCCCGGTGTATCAAGCCGGGACTCTTTCCGGCAATCCCGTGGCGGTCGCTGCGGGATTGGAATGCCTGCGCCTTCTTAAAGAAGAGAACCCCTATCCCCAGCTGGCGCGTAGCACAGAGGAGCTGTTGCAAGGCATCTCTTTTCAGGCAGAGAGAGCGGCAACACCCCTTCGGATTCATTCTCTGGGCTCCATGTTTACCTTGTTTTTTTGCGCCGCGCCCATCAGCGATTATCAAAGCGCCAAGCGCGCCGACACCAAGGCTTACGCTAAATTTTTCCAGGCCCTGCTTAAAGCAGGGGTTTATTTCCCGCCGGCGCAATTTGAGGCGGCTTTCTTATCCTCCGCCCATACAGGCCGCGATATCAAAAAAACGATCAAGGCCGCGGGCAAAGCTTTCCGGGCATGAGCCGGGAAAAACGCCATTGGCTGATGAAATCCGAGCCTTCGGTGTTCTCCATCGAGGACTTGCGCCGTTCTCCTCAGCAGAGCGCGGGCTGGGATGGCGTGCGTAACTATCAAGCGCGCAATTTCATGAAGAGCATGGCCGTGGGCGACGAGGTTCTTTATTATCATTCCAACGCCGATCCCTCCGGCATCGCGGGTTTGGCCGAAGTGGTGAAAACCGCTTATCCCGATCCCACCCAATTCGATTCCAAGAACGGCCATTACGACGCGAAAGCGACCAAGGGAAAGCCTATTTGGTTTCAGGTGGACGTCCGTTTCGTAAAAGCCTTCCCCGAACTGCTTTCCCTTGAGGATCTGCGCGGTCTTCCCGCCTTGAAAAACATGGCGCTTTTCAAATACAGCCGGCTTTCAATTCAGCCCGTGACCAAGGCCGAGCGGGACATAATCCTTAAAACGGCCGGTTAGGGTTGACCTTCGGGATAATTCCAACGCCCGCTCTTCCTGCCGCACGGCCGCTTAAATACACCTACCTTTTAAAGTATCGAAAATGAAAACGATAAAATACATGTTAAGCATTTCGGCGATAGCGTTGTTCCCCGTATTTGGGTTGGGCGCCCCGGAGATGTTGACTTGTCCGATTCTATCGGGGCAGTGCGATACGATATCGTCTATTGATGATCCTAACCGGGTTGCACAGGTGACAGGGCAGGTTAGATCTGCATTAAAAGAGGATAAGGCAGCGGGGCGTCTCGCCGACAAACAGCCGTATGACGAAGTCTCAGCCATTTATGAGACGGTCAAAAAGCTGCGGGAGGACTGTCAAGGCGGCGCGGGCTGTGCGCGGCTGTCGAAATTGACAGGGATTCCTTTCGGCCTGTTAGGCATGTCCAAGGAAGAGGCCTAGAAATTAAGGGATGGCCGAGCTTCGCTTGAAATTCGCGCGGCTTTCCTCTCCTATTTTCTTGAGGTGGAAAAGGACCTAAAAACAGCGAGGAAGGATTTTGTGGACGGATTCCAACAAGAAGCTGTCGCAAAAATTCAAGAGATCCTGGAACGCATGAATACAGCTACGCGAAGGATGGCTCTTTAGCTGTTAAGAAGCGGACGCAGCCCGCTCGCCGATTCTTTCCAAACGCGTCCAGAAATCTCGAGCGCAGCGTGTGCGCGACTCCGGGTCGGGATGCATGGCCTCTTCCAGAAGCCTATCGAGCTCCGGCGGCAGGCCGGCGACTAGCTGGGAAGGGGACTCTCCGCGCGTTGCCGGCGGTACGCGGGCTTGTTCCGGCGAAGGCGGCAATCCCGTCAGCATTTCATAAAGGCAAGCCGCCAGGGAATAGATGTCGGACTCCCGGCGCACCGAGCCCTCCCGCAATTCCGGCGCCATGTAGCCGGGGGTTCCCCATACCGTCTCGCGGATTTTGGAGGGCTGCATGGCCTCGCGCATGCGCCTTGAAATGCCGAAATCCATGACCTTGACCAAGCCTTCATCCGTTATCATGATGTTGGCGGGCTTAAGATCGCGGTGGACCACGTTGTGGCTGTGGGCATAGTCCAGCGCCTGGCAGGCCTGCTTGATGATTTCCTTGGCCTCGGCCAGAGGCAGGCGTTTGCGTTCCTGAATGATGTCGTCAACCGTCCGGCCCTCTAAATATTCGAAAATCAGATAAATGCCGTCTTTATCCTCCATGATGGAATGGATGTCCACGATGCAGGGATGGTGCAGGGCGGCGACGGTGCGCGCTTCCTCCAGCAGCCGAGCCTTGGCCTCTCCATCAGGCTTAAACTCCTCGCGTATCATTTTAACCGCGACTTTTCTTTGCAAAGCCCGGTCCACCGCTTCGTAAACCACCCCCATGCCGCCCATCCCGATTGTTTTGCCTAGGGCATAGGTCGTGTCGATTTTAGACGGCTTGGTTTTGGGATGAGAGGATTTGGGATAGGCTCCTTCGCGTCCGGAGCGCAGGTGCAGAAACCCCAGAGCGATAAGAACGCCTCCTATCAGGGAACTGGTTAAAACCCCGAGAAAGGCTTTGCGGCGGCTGTCCCAGCCCCGCCGGTGTTCAGGGGCAAAGGGGGCTGAATCGGCAGGCTCAATCTCAAGGCCGTGACGCGCCGCGGCATCGCGGTAGGCGGGATCGAATTGGGGATTAAGGACCGCGGCCGCTTTCAGTTCCCGCAGCATGGTGCCCAAGTCGCCGGTCTGTTCGTGAGCATGGCCCAGATTGGCCAAGGCATAGGCGTTGCGCGGATTGATTTCAAGAGAATGAATGGAGTCCGCGATCGAGTCGCGGAATCGCCCCATGTGATTAAACGCCCAGGCCCGGGTGTCGCGCAGTGAAAAATCCGAAGGGTTGATGATCAGGGCTTTGGTCGCGTCGCGAATGGCTTCTTCATAACGGCCGAGCAGGTTGTTGGCGGCGGCCCGGTAATAATAAGCCATGGTGCTGCGGGGGTCCTGAGTCACCGCTTGATCCGCGTCGGCCAGGGCTCCCAAATAATCCTTGACGGCTAATTTTATGGCTGCCGCGCGCACCAGGCCTTCGGTTGATGCTGAGGCGGGCTCGGTAACCGGCTCCCGGCGTCTCTCCTCGGCCTGATTTAGATGCTGAAGCAGGCCTTGATATTCGCGTTGTATCCCCGCCGCCATATGGGACTGAATGGAATCAAGGCTGGGCAGGGCGGTCTTTCCCTCGGCCAGTTTCATGATGGCGAAGGCGGTCCGGTCATTGGGATCCAAGGCCAAAGCCTTGCGCGCGTCCTCGTTGGCTTGCAAATAGCGGCCCAAGCCGTAGGCGGCCATGGCCCGCGCGCGATAAGCTTCCGAGGAATCTCCATCCAATTTGAGGGCCTTTTGCGAATCGGCATAGGCCTCGTCAAAGAGTTTTAGTCCCGAATGGGACTGAGACCTGCTGATAAAAGCGTCTTTATCATTTGGATCGTATTCGATGAGCTTGTCGGCAAGGCGCCGGCTGCTTTTATAACGCCCCAGGCTGTTGTTGAGGGCGGCCATATCCTTGCTGATTTTGCGGCCGGTGGAATGGGAAGGATCGATGCTCTCGGCCTTGATATTTATTTTATCGAGACCCTGCTTGATGACGTCTTCCCGTTTATTGGGAGAGGCCTTTTTGGCTTTATCCAGCAGCGCCAGCGCGCCGTCGCAGAACCGCGCGTTATCGGCGGCCTGGGCGCCGGCGCAGGCGTCTCGCAGGCCCCGCAGGATTTCAAAGGAGCTTTCCATGGGCTTGGTTGAGCCCGAGATTGGAAGCAGCAGCACCGTCAATAAGCCGTAATAATAGGTGCTCATGCGAGCCTTTAAGTTTAAAGAGCTGGGCAAAGGCTGTCAAGGGTCTTGTTAGTTAAGTAAAATATAGGGGCGACATCATGGCGGTTTCCCACTTTTTTTGCATAGACGGCACTAACTTGGTGCGGGGCCTTTTCGGTTATGGCGGTCCGAATTTTCGCGAACAGGAAAACGCGGATCGCGAAAGACTGATTGCCGGGCTGTCCCAACTTTGCGAGAATTTGGGCGATCGCTTGGAAATCGAGGTTTATTTCGACGGAGATGGGCGTTTTTCCGCGGACGGCGAGGCCGCGAACCTGCGGGTGCGCTTTGCCCGGGAGATTGAGGCTGACGAGTTGATTTTAGACCGCGTGCGCTGCCGGCGTCATGAAGGAAGCGGGAGCGTCACGGTGGTTACTTCTGACGGGGAGCTTGGGCGCATGGCCGCGGAGGAAGGCGGCCGTTGGCTTAAGGTTGCGCCGGCAACGGCGTTTGAATCGGTGGTGGCTTCCATCGAAAGGCGATTTTCTCAATGAAGGCGCAATACGACGTGCTGGTGGTCGGCGGGGGCATCATGGGGCTTTCGTCGGCCTATTATCTGGCGCTAAAAGGCAGTTCCGTGATGGTGCTCGATCAGTTTGACGTGCCCAATCAGTGGGCGGCTTCCGGCGAGCATCTGCGCAGTTTCGGGCTGACCTACGGAAAGGACGTTTTTTATACCGAGATGGCGGTCAAATCCATCGCGCTTTGGCAGGAGCTGGATACCCAAAGCGGCGAAAAATTTTTTGTTCAAAATGGAATGCTCGAATTGGCTACCGACACCCACGGCTACGAGGAACAAAGCTGCGCTGTTTTGAAGGAAATGCGCCTGCCCGCGGTGAAAATGGGGAAGGAAGAAGTGCGGCGTCATTATCCCATGATCAACACCCGCGCCATCAAATACGCCTTATTCCATAAAGACGGCGGCATGATCTGGGCCCGGCGCGCCACGGCCGCCATTTCGATGCTGGCCCAGCGCAAGAGCGTCAGGGTCAAGACCCATTGCAAGGCTGCCTTGGTGCTGCGCGAGAAAAACGCCATAACGGGCATAAAGGATTCAAGCGGGAAGGTCTGGCGGGCGGAGAATTATCTCTTTACCGCCGGCGCCTGGACGCCGGAACTGCTTAAAAACAGCGTGCCCCTTAAGATTACTTGCCAGCAGCAAATTTATGTAAGGCCGCCGTCCAATCGCGGCCGGTATCGTCCGGAACACTTCCCGGTATTTTACGTATCCAGCCAGGGCTTTTCCGGCTTTCCCCTCCATATACACGGGTTCATGAAAATAGCCGGTTTCCGCCAGGGGCCTGCCGGAAAACCTGGGTTGACCGACAAGGTGTTAACGGCTTTCGATAAAAAATGCCGGATTTTCCTGAAAAGGTATATCCCGGAGCTGGCCGCCTTCACTGAAAGCGAAGGATCTGTAAGTTATTTCGACAACACCAAGGACGGCGATTTCATCATGGACCGGCTGAGCAGCGTTTCCAACGGGTATGTGGCTTGCGGTTTCGCCGAGAAGGGCTTGCGTTTTGCTCCTTTGATAGGGAAGACGATGGCCGAACTTATCACCGGCGCCAAGCCCGAGCTTAACCTGCACCGCTTCCGGCTGAGCCGGCTTAAGTCATCACGGTAGCTTTTCCCGCCCCAGACTCGGACATCATCTTGCACAGGACGTAGCGCAAAACCCCGCCGTAGCGGTAGTACTCCAATTCAATCGGCGTGTCGATGCGGCAAAGGGCGTTAAATTCCACGATCTTGCCTTTTTCGTCCGTTGCCTTAACCGCGATGTCCTTGCGGGGCCTTAAATCTTTGGCGATGCCCGCGATCTCGAAAGTTTCAAAGCCGCTTAGGCCCAGGCTTTGCGCGCTTTCCCCCGGCTTGAATTGCAAAGGCAAAACGCCCATGCCGACCAGATTCGAGCGATGGATGCGCTCGAAGCTCTGAGAGATCACGGCTTTGACGCCAAGCAGCGCCGGACCCTTGGCCGCCCAGTCCCGGCTGGAGCCGGAGCCGTATTCTTTGCCGGCAAGAATCACCAGTGGGGTTTTTTCGGCCAGGTATTTTTCCGAGGCCTCGAAAATAGTCATTTGTTTTTTATCGGGCAAGTGCAGGGTGCTGCCGCCGGCCGTGTCGATCATGAGATTGCGGATGCGGATATTGGCGAAAGTGCCGCGCACCATGACTTCATGATTGCCGCGCCGCGCGCCGTAAGAATTAAAATCCTTGGGACTGACGCCTTGCTCCTGTAAATAAAGCCCGGCGGGGCCGTCCTGAGGGATGTCGCCCGCGGGGGAAATGTGGTCGGTGGTGACCGAGTCGCCGAACATGGCCAGCACCCGGGCGCCTTTAATGTCTGAAAGGGTCTTGGGAGTCAGGGTCATGCCTTCGAAATAGGGGGGGAGCCCCACATAGCTTGAGTCTTCATCCCAGGAATAAAGACGGCTTGCCGTGGCGTTGAGCGCTTGCCAGTTGGCGTCGCCGGCTAAAACATCGCGGTACTGGTTTAAAAACATATCCCGGCTCACGCAGGCGGCCACGGTTTTACCGACCTCTTCGTTCGAGGGCCAAATATCCTTGAGATACACCGGCTTGCCGTCCTTGCCCTCGCCAAGGGGTTCCTTGGTCAAATCCAGGTCCATGCGCCCGGCCAAGGCATAGGCTACGACCAGGGGAGGCGAGGCCAAATAATTGGCTTTGACCAGGGGATTGATCCGGCCTTCAAAATTACGGTTGCCGGAGAGAACCGCGGCCGCTATTAGGTTTTTCCCCGATATCGCCAGACCCACGGGGACGGGCAGGGGGCCAGAGTTGCCGATGCAGGTGGTGCAGCCGTAGCCCACCAAGTGAAACTTGAGTTTCTCCAAGGCTTCTTTAAGCCCGGCGGCCGCCAGATAATCCATGACGGTTTTTGATCCCGGGGCGAGGCTGGTTTTCACCCAAGGCTTAACCGTCAGGCCTTTTTGCACGGCTTTTTTAGCCAGCAGGCCGGCCGCGACCATGACGGAAGGATTGGAGGTATTGGTGCACGAGGTGATCGCGGCGATGACCACGGAACCGTGGCCGACTTTAAAGGAGTCCTTGCCCATGCTTACCGGGACTTCGGTTCCCAGGGGCGCCGGCGTATTGCCTTTTTTGTCTTTTTCCTTGAGAAATTCGGGCAGGCCGGCCGTCCAGGAGGATTTGACCTTATCCAAATTGATGCGGTCCTGGGGCCGTTTGGGACCGGCCAAGCTGGGCTTTATTTTGCCAAGGTCTAATTCCAGCGTGTCGTTAAACAAAGGCTCGCTTTTATCTTCGCGCCAAAGCCCCTGCTGGCGGCAATAGGCTTCAACTAGGGCGATTTCTTCCGAGGAGCGGCCAGTGAGCTTTAAGTATTCCAGGGTGCGTTTATCCACCGGGAAAAAGCCGACGGTCGCGCCGTATTCCGGGGCCATATTGGATAAGGTGGCGCGATCGGCCAAAGACAAAGCCCCCACGCCCGGTCCGTAAAATTCCACGAATTTGCCCACCACCTCTTTCTTGCGCAGCATTTCCGTGACGGTTAAAACCGCGTCGGTGGCCGTGGTCCCCTCGCGCGGTTTTCCGGTCAGTTTAAAGCCGACGACTTCCGGGATCAGCATGGGCAGGGCCTGTCCCAGCATGGCGGCTTCCGCCTCGATTCCGCCTACGCCCCAACCCAAGACGCCCAGCCCGTTGATCATGGTGGTATGCGAGTCGGTGCCGATGACGGTATCGGGATAGGCGCCGGTCTCCCCGTCGTTGGAGGAGGACCAGATCACCTTGGCCAGATACTCCAGGTTGACCTGATGGACGATGCCGGTTTCAGGAGGCACCGCGCGGAAATTGCGAAAGGCCTTTTGTCCCCATTTGAGGAAAGCGTAGCGCTCCTTGTTGCGCTCGAATTCAATGGCGGAATTCTCCCGGAAAGCGTCCGTAGTGCCGTAGGAGTCCACCTGCACGGAATGGTCCACCACGAGGTCCACGGGCTGCAGGGGATTGATTTTTGCCGGATCGCCGCCCAGTTGGTCGATGGCGTCGCGCATGGCGGCCAAGTCCACGATGGCTGGAACCCCGGTAAAATCCTGCAGGATCACGCGCGCCGGCGTGAAGAATATTTCGCGCTCATCCGGTTTTTTGCCGGCATGGCCGGCCAGAGCGGCGATGTCCTCTTTTTTGACGATCAGGCCGTCTTCGTGACGCAACAGGTTTTCCAGGACCAGGCGCAGGGAGAAAGGGAGCTTCTCAATGGCGAAGCCGTTTTTAGCCAAAGCCTTCAGGCTGTATATCTGGTATTTTTTGCCGCCCACGGGAAGCGGGGTGCGGGTCTTAAAGCTGTCGAGACATTTTGTCATAGGAATCTCCGGTGAGAGTATGAAAATATTTTATCAAAATTTAAACGTCAAGAAAAAATAGCCCATTTCTCAACTCTGCTCGCTTTTAGAACCATAGGGATGGCCTTTGAATCGTCGCTCAAAAGTTTCCGCCATAACGGCCTGGAGGCCCTGGCCAATCTGCAATTGGCCGAGGTTGAGTCGCCCAGCGGCGAGCCGCGCACGCGCATGCATCAGAAGTTCGCCGGCACCAATCGCTGGTTGACTTTGGAAAAACTGAGCAAGGGCGCTTAAGCGGGTCCCATTTTATTTTTGGGTCTTGCGTAAATTAAACGGGGGGTGTATCCTGTGATCGTGAAGACGAAGTCCGCCAGGAAAACCACGGTCCGCAAAAAATCCCCCCCGTCGCGCAATGGCCACAAGAACACGAATGGCCGCAGGAACATGCGTCCCGATTTCACGGGGCCCCGCGACGAGGAGCTGGAGACGGTGCTAATCGCGGTCACGGCCCAGCCTGAGACGAAAAGACTGGACGAGTGGATTTCCGTTCCATGCCCTTACTGCGGCGAGGAGTTCGAGGTTCACGCCACCTCGGATCAGGACGGCCAGACCGTTTCCGATCGCTGCCAGGTCTGCTGCCGGCCCGTTTCGCTGCATATTCTTGTCGAGGACGAAGAGCTTCAAGTCGAAGCCCAACGCTCTTAACCGCCGCTTACTTCCCGCCCTTCGGTATTGAGATTAGTTCCACGTCGAAAATAAGGGCCGCTCCTCCGGGAATCACCGGCGGGTGGCCCTGGTCGCCGTAAGCGATTGACGAAGGGCAGATCAGCCGGGATTTTCCGCCCACCTTCATTTTTTGAATGCCTTCGGTCCAGCAGGGAATAACCCCGTTAAGGGGGAAATCCGTCGGCGAGCCCCGTTTATAAGAGCTGTCAAAGATAGTCCCGTTGGTCAAAGTGCCCTGATAATGGCATTGCACCATGTCCGTGGCCTTAGGCGAGGTCCCGCTTCCGACTTTAATTTCCTTATAAATTAACCCGGAGGGAAATGTCCGGGCGCCTTTTTCCTTGGCCGCGTTTTCAAGGTAAGCCTTGTCCTGGTTTTTTTGCCCTCCCGCTTTTACCGCCATCCGAGCCTGGGCCAGCGTGTTGATTTTTTCCTGATAGGCCTCCAGATCAACCTGAGGCTTCTTGCCCGTCGCGGAATCCTTAAGCCCCATTTCCACATATTTAATTTCCGCCGGCGTCAGATTAAAGACGGACACCTTCTGACCCAACCAAAGGCCCAGGGCGTAAAGAACCTTGTCATTTTCCGATTTAAGCGCGGTTTCCGCCGCCAGGAGCGGCCCTGCCGCTGAAAAAACCGCCAACAAAAGCGCGCATAATCTCATTGCAATTTCTCCTGTATAGGGTGTAACATCATACCAGATTGAGATAGTAAATGAGCGTGGATCCTTTTCTAAAGGCAGCGTTGGATGAAGCCCGGCAAGGTTATGCGGAAGGTGGCATTCCCATAGGCTCGGTCTTGGTTAAAGCAGGCCGCATTATCGGCCGCGGCCATAACCGTCGCGTACAGCAAGGCGACCCCATGGCGCACGCCGAGATCGATTGCCTAAGAGCCGCCGGGCGAATCGGCAGCTACGCCGGGGCTGTTCTTTACTCCACCTTGATGCCGTGTTATTTATGCTCCGGGGCCGTGGTCCAATTCGGTATACGCAAGGTTTACGCCGGCGAATCGAAAACCTTCGCCGGAGGCGCGGAATTCATGCGCGGCCAGGGAGTGGAAGTCGTCGATTGGGCCGATGAGGAATGTGTCGCGCTGATGAGGCGTTTTATCGCGGAAAAGCCTGAACTTTGGAATGAGGATATAGGGAGATAGGGCTTAAGCCGTTTTTCGCCGCCCCTTGAAGCTGAAGCGCTTGGGCTTGCCGTTTTTAGTCCACCAAACCGCGATGCCTTCGATGCGGTCGCCGCGCACGAAGCCCTGCCAGTTGATAATCCCATCTTGCGCGCTGGAAAGAGAGGCGTTCCATGCCTGGTCGGCCAGGCCCCTCCCATCTTTGGACAGATAAAGCGCCGGGGTAAATCCCGAAGCCAGCCGTCCGCTCAGGCTGAGCATGCCGTTCTCGAAAACCAGGGTGCCGCGCTGGGAAAATGAGAAGAGGGACTCGGGGCTGACTTTAACATCCCAGGAAGTTCCGTCCATGGGCCCGCCGAAGAACTTGGCGTAGGCCAGGCTTGCGGCGGCGATAACGGCTAGGAATATTTTCTTGATGGGACCCTCCCGGCGATAAATTTTGCTTGGCCCGCGATAAGAATAGCCGGTTGAGGCCGCTGCCGCAATATCCAATTTGTTAAAAATTATTTAAGAGCCAGGCTATGGATGTCGTAGGAGCCAAGGCTTACGGCCAGGGCCTCGGCCAAGCGGTCCTGGTAGGCTGGGTTATTGAGCATCGCGGCTTCCTTGGGATTGCTCAAATAACCCAGCTCGATAAGGATACTGGGAATGCTGGGGTTTTTGAGCACGTAATATGACGCGAGTTCAATCGAATTGACTCGAAAACCCTGCGCGCGCAAGGAGCGGGCAATCGAATCGGCAAGTATAAAGCCGGCTTGGGCTACTTCCTTGGGCGGCGGCGCCATGGGGGGAGGTTTGTGCAGGGGCCGACGTCGCTTGATAGGAAACCGGTCCCTGCCGAAGGCAAACACCGTGATGCCCCGCAATTTTTTACGGCGTACTTTATTTAAGTGCAGGGAGACAAAGGCCATGACGTTGGCATCAGAGCTTTCAGTGACGCGCTGTTCCAAGGGGATAAAAGTATCATCATCGCGCGTCAGCCGCGCCGGCATGCCTTTAAAATTATCCAGTTTTTCCTTTAACTTTTTGGCAATGGCTAAGGCGATGTCCTTTTCCATTTTGTTCGAGGCTACCGCGCCTAAATCAATGCCCCCGTGCCCGGGGTCGAGAATAACCACCCGCTCGCTGCGCGCGGGGGAGGAAGGAACCGAGGGGCTTTCGAAAGAGGCGTCAAGCCCGAGAGGTTTTAACAGCCCCACGGTTGCTAATAACAATAACCGGCGCGTCTGAGGGGAGAGCATGGGCGTTTGAGGGTGGAATAATTCAATATATAACAGAAGAATTCAACATTGTCAATAGATTGCTTTTTTCCTACTATACAAGGGTAAAATGCGAAAAACATTAGCGATATTAAGCATTTTAGTTTTTTTAGGCGCCGGCTTGTTCATTCTTATTTCTTCGTTAAATCGTAAAAAAGACGTTTATCTGACCCCCGATATCATTCAGGATTTTGACTCTAAAACAGTTCCCGAATCCAGGTCGAACTTGACGGTTTCGGCCGTTCGGCGTTCCGCGCCCTCGTTGGCCGAAGGTCAACGTGGCCCCTTACCATACGGCCAGGCGCCGGTCTCAGCCCGTTGGGCCCTGGGCAATAGAATGTTGCAGGCTTTTCTGGCCGAACCCGGGCGGTTTATCGCCCAGCGCACGCTTTTGGCAAAGCCGGCTTCGTTCATGGCATTTATCCGGGATCGCGGCCGGGTCGAGCGATATCTC
>MGUO01000027.1:10023-10786 GCA_001800015.1 Elusimicrobia bacterium RIFCSPHIGHO2_02_FULL_57_9 | reverse complement strand
GACATCCGCATCACGGCCGACGGAGAGCTCGTCCTTTTCCATGATGAAGACGCCCGCCGCGCGGCCGGCTGTTCGCGGCGCATAGGCGACATGAACTGGGGGGAGGTGCGCCGGTTGCGGGTTTTCGGCGGTCACGGCGTCCCCCATCTGAAGGATGCCTTGGAATTCATGGCGCTCTGGCCTTCGGGAGATATCTATTTCGACCTGCGCGGGGGCGGTCGGCGCCTGGTGGAGGCCCTGGTGCGCGCCATCGCCCCTTCAGGCCTGTGGCGGCGGTGTTTCATCCTGGATTTTTACAGCAAGCGCCGGTCTCTTCTCCATGCTCGGTCGCTCGATAGCAGGGTCAACCTCTCCGTCATGCCGGGGGGACCGTGGAATATCGCGCCGAGCGCCCATCTGGCCGGGGTGCAATCCCTATGCCTTGGCTGGGGCGGACCGATAACCCGCGCTTTGTATAAAGCAGCCAGCTTCTTCTACGGCGCGCGCTCGGCCGTCGCCCGGGTCAAGGCGATGGGAATTTCAGTCAGCGCCGGGGTCGTCAACACGCCCGAGGACATCCGTTACCTGCTTTCCCAGGGAGCCTGCGGCATCTGGACCGATGACCTGATTCTCGCGCGCCGGACCTTGGCTAATGTCCCTTCCAATGGTCCATCGCCTCGTTGAGTCCCAATAGATCGCCCATTCGGCCCAGAAGCGACGGGCCCAGCAGCCCCTTTAGGATTGGAAGCAGCTTGACCATGAACGGCTCGC
Source organism: Elusimicrobia bacterium RIFCSPHIGHO2_02_FULL_57_9 (assembly GCA_001800015.1). GTDB lineage: Bacteria > Elusimicrobiota > Elusimicrobia > UBA1565 > UBA9628 > O2-02-FULL-57-9. Next base: position 10,036 of record MGUO01000027.1, on the reverse strand, counting down.
GTATATACGACCG
>MGUO01000027.1:0-9988 GCA_001800015.1 Elusimicrobia bacterium RIFCSPHIGHO2_02_FULL_57_9 | reverse complement strand
TGCGTTCGGGGCTCAGCCAGGGTGTCAATAACGGAGGCTTGGCCCCCTCGAACATCCCGGTCTTCACGAAGCCAGGGCAGACGATGCTGATCTTAACACCGCGATGGCCTTGAGCGCGAAGCTCCAGGCGCAGAGACTCGGCCAGCCCGATGACGGCATGCTTGCTGGCGGCGTAAGCGGCCATGCCGGGCACGCCCAAGAGCCCCGCGGCCGACGACATCATGACGATGTGACCGGCGCCCTTGCGGATCATGCCGGGCAGAAAGGCCCGGGTGCACCACATCACGCCGTGGAGGTTGACTTCCATGGTCCGCAGAAGCTGCTCTTCCGGGCAAGCCAGAAAGTCGCCGCCGACGACTATTCCCGCGTTGTTGTCAAGGATGTCCACCTCCCCGACATCGCGTCGCAACTCTTGCGCGGCCGAAATGACCTTGCGGCGATCGGTGATGTCGACAACGTAGCCGCGGACTTCGCCCGCGGCCGAGAGCTCCTTGACGGCGGACGAGAGCTCGTCCGGATTCATATCCCAAAGCGCCACCCTGGCCCCCCCGCGCAGGAAGCGGACGGCCAGGGACTTGCCTATGCCGCCGGCTCCGCCCGTAATCAGGGCGATCTTGTCGCGCACGTCCATGGCCCATATGATAATAAATTAAGCGCGGTGCCGTTGATGGCGGTCTTCCGGTTATTTTTTAAATAGAACCAGATGGCGATCGCGGGTTTCCAACGGCAGACGGTAGGGATAAGATTTGATCAAGCCCGGCAGCGGCTGTTGCGGCCGCGCTGATTGGTAAGCCAGAAAATAGCCGCCCGGGGCCGTCAAGGGCAGCGCCAGGCGCAAGGCCTGGGGCAGGGGCGCCAAAGCCCTTTCAACCACGGCGTCGAATCCCACCTCTCCCAAGAGGGGCTGTCCCGCGGCTCTGCCCTGCAGCACGCGCAAGCCTTTGAGCCGAGAGCGCATGACCGCAAGATTCAGGAATTCGTATTTGCGTTTCAAGGACTCCAGAAGAGTCACCGAGGCTTCAGGCCAGGCGATTTTTATCGTCATGCCAATAAACCCTCCGCCACAACCCAGGTCAAGTATTTTAGGAGCCGGCGCGCTGAGGTGTTCCTTCAACACCTTCACCGCGGCCAAGCCGTCGGCCACGTGGCGCAGCAGCAGATTTTGGGGATCGGTTGGCGCGGTGAGATTAACCTTGCCGTTATAGTCTAAAAGCTGGTCAAGATAATCTTCGATAAGTTTGCGCTGCTCCGCTGATAGGGCCGCTTGCAGCGGCGCCCAATCATACCGGGGAGGCATTATCCCTGCGCGTTTTTTCGGCGTAGACCCAGAGTATTTGGATGTCGGAGGGGCTGACTCCGGGAATGCGCCCGGCCTGGCCCAAGGTCCGGGGCATGACTTTTCGCAGTTTCTGGCGGGACTCCGCGGACAGGGAGGGCACCGAGGCGAAATCAAAATCTTCGGGGATGGGCACGTGTTCGAGCTTGCGCAGCCTGGCCACGGCTTTTTGTTCGCGCGCGATATAACCGGCGTAGCTGCGCTGAATTTCACGCTGATTTTGGGCCTTGGCCATGGACCAGGGCCGCAGCTTTTCATCGTCATGAACAGAGCGCCCTTCTACCGCCGAACGGTAGCGGCAAAAACGAACGACAAGCTCCTCACTGATTAAGCCCAAGGCGCGGCCTGTTTCCAAAAGGCGCAGGTCCGCGTTATCCGAGCGTAGAATCAGCCTATGCTCCGCGCGGGAAGTAAACATCCGGTAGGGTTCGTCCACCCCTTTGGTCACCAAATCGTCGATCAGCACGCCGATATAGGCTTGATCGCGGGAAAGAATCAGGGGCGGCCGCTGCTTGATTTTCAAGGCGGCGTTGACTCCCGCCATGAATCCTTGGGCGCCGGCTTCTTCATATCCCGTGGTGCCGTTGATCTGTCCGGCGAAATAAAGACCGGGGACATGCTTCGTTTCCAAGGTGGGCTTCAGCTGGGTCGGCGGGCAATAATCGTATTCAATGGCGTAGCCAAAGCGCATGATTTGCGCGTTTTCCAAACCGGCGACGGAGCGAACCAGGCTCAACTGGGCGTCTTCAGGCAGGCTGGTGGAAAGTCCGTTGACGTAAATTTCCCGGGTGCGATAGCCCTCGGGCTCCAGAAAAATTTGGTGGCGTTCCTTATGGGGGAACTTCACGACTTTGTCCTCCACCGAGGGGCAGTAACGGGGACCGATGGATTTAATCACGCCGCAGTAAAGCGGGGAACGGTTGAGGCTGTTTCGGATGATTTCATGCGTGGCGTGATTGGTGTAGGCGATATAGCAGGCAAGCAGCGGGTTATCGATGCGTTCAGTAAAGTGAGAAAAGGGCATGGGAGGGTCGTCGCTGTCCTGGCGGTCGCATTTCGAGAAGTCAATGGAGCGCGAATGCAGCCGCATCGGGGTGCCTGTTTTCATCCGCCCTACTTCAAAACCGAGTTCGCGCAGTCCCGTTGAGAGCTGCAAAGACGGCGCATCCCCGGAGCGGCCGGAAGGGAAGGCTTTAAGCCCGATATGGGCCAGCCCGTTTAAAAAGGTGCCGGTGGTCAGGATCACGGCGCGCGACTCATAACGCAGGCCCCTCTTGCTTTCCACGCCGCGCAAGCTGACTCCCTCCAGCCATAGCTCCGCGGCTTCATCCTGGCGGCTTTCCAGGTTTTCCTGCGACTCGATGGTTTCCTTCATGGTGAACTGATACAGCTTTTTGTCGCATTGCGCGCGCGGGGAATGCACGGCCTGGCCCTTGCTGGTGTTGAGCATCTTGAACTGAAGCCCGGAGCGGTCGGTGTTGCGGGCCATTTCCCCCCCCAAGGCGTCCAACTCGCGCACGAGCTGCCCCTTGGCCACCCCGCCGATGGAGGGATTGCAAGACATCGCGCCGATGGTGTCTAAGTTTTGGGTTAAAAGCAGCACCGAGCAGCCCATGCGGGCGGCCGCTAAGGCCGCCTCGGTCCCGGCATGGCCAGCTCCCACCACGATCACGTCGTATTTAGGCATAAAGCAGGGCCTTTAATATTTCCTTGGGCACCAGGCCCAGCAGATGCAAGGTAAAAGCGAAAGCCACTTGGAAAAACATGGAGAAAAGAAGCGACATAAAGGCGCGCGGCAGACGCAATCCGGTCAGTTCGCGCAGCCCCAACGTCCCCACCCCCAATATCCATAAGCCTCCCACGATCTGGGAGAAATTGAAAAACCCCGAATGCCCGATGAGCACCACCGCGCTCATGGGAGCGAGCAAAACAAGCCCGATGACATTGATGCTGAGCATGAAGGTGATGACGGGCTTTAAGTCGCGCGCCGGCGCCTTTCTTAGAAGCGGGTAGAATAGCGCGAAGGCCGCGGTTGCAGCGGCGCCGAACGCCCATTTAGGAATCCCGCCTTTCTGAACATAGGCCGCCATCAAAATAAAAGGCAGGGCTGTCCAAGCCGTCGCCGCGGCCAGGCGCAGGGGCAAGCCTCCTGACCTAAACCAAACGATAAATCCCATTAAGAAGAGTATCCACGCCGCCTCCAAAGGCGGCTGCCAGATCATGACTTTAAGCCAAAACAACAGGCTCTGGCTTTCACCCGGCAAAGCCGCCCCGGTATCCGGGAAATTCGCGGGCTTAATCCAGAAAAACAGCATATAGCCCAGCAGAAACGCCGAGTATAAATAGAGGGCGGGCCGCAGGTTTTCCTCTTTGCGCGCTTCCCGGGCGGCCTGGGCGGGCGAGAAAAGGGCGCGCCGGCCTAAGGCTAAGGACATTTTAAGCATGGAGCGTTTAGACATGGCGGGCATCTCGGTCGTAATAACGGGTTCCCCAAAAACAAAAGGCCGAAGCCAAGGCCAAGGTCAGACTGGCGGCGATTAGAGCTGTTTTGAGTCCCATTTGATCGGAAATCGAACCTATTATCGCCGGGGAAACCGCATCGCCCAAGGCGTGAATAACGAAAATATTGGCGGCGAATGCCATGGACCGGGAGCCGGGCTCGGTGACCGCGACGATAATCGCGTTTAAAGGCCCCATGTTAAGGAAGAGAAAGAACTCCGCCATGAACAGCAGGCCGGCGGCCCAATGCGGGCGGCCGATGAGCAGGGTCAAAATAGCCAAGGGTAATCCCATCAAGAGGCCGAATCCCGAGACTAGGAAATAGGACTTGCTGTTGAAACGCAGACCCCAATCTGAAAGCCAGCCTCCGGCCAGGCTGCCCAGAATTCCCGACGCCACCGTAACGGCCCCGAATAATGTCCCGGCCTGTCCAACGCTCATGCCCCACTGGCGGTGAAAAAAACTTGGCATCCAAACCGCGAAACCGCCTAAAGCGAAGGTCATGGCGGCTCCCGCCAGGGTCACCAGCAGAAAGCTCGGCACCCGAAAGAGATTTAAGTAGGATGAAATAGGAGAAGGCCTTTGCGGCGGCGCGGCAGGGCGCTGTTCGCGCAATTGCGCGGCCAAAAATGCGAAAAGCAGCCCGGGAATGCCTACGGCGAAAAAAGCGCTTCGCCAGCCCCAGCGCTGGCCCAAAAAGCCTCCTGCGATATAGCCCAGGGCGCTGCCGACGGGAATGGCCATGGAAAAAAGCGCCAGAATCGAGCCGCGCCGGGAGGCTGGAAATTGCTCCGCCACGAAAGAGGGCGATACGGCTCCGTAGCAGGATTCGCCGATGCCTACGGCCGAGCGCGCTAGAAAGAGCGCGGAATAATTCCTGGCTAACCCCGAAAAAGCGGTAGCCAGGCTCCAAAGGCCGATTCCGAGAGTAATCCAAAACTTGCGCCCGTTTTTATCGGCGAGGTAGCCGATGGGGGGAGCGGCCAGCATATAGACCAGCATAAAGGCCGAGGCCAGCCGCCCGGCTTGGGCATCCGTGATCAAAAGATCCAGCTGGATTAAGGGAAGCAAAGAGTAAAGCACCTGGCGGTCCAGGTAATTGAGCAGGTTGACCCCCAGCAAAAGCCAGAGGATGTGTTTTGGCTGGGAGATCATGGATTATATTTTATAGACGGCGTCCCCGATGCGGCACTTGTCGACTATTTTTATGCCCACGGTTTCGCCGGCCGAGGCAGAGTGAACGCTTTGATGCTCGAACTCGATATGCTCCACTTTTTGGGTCAGGTCCGTGCTGTGTCCCTTGACGCGGATGGTTTCCCCCACGGCCAAGGAAGCCTCCAAGACCAGGCTGATCGCCCCCGATTGGGAATAGTAGTCCCCAACCTTGCCCAGAAACGCGGCCCCGACGATTTGTTCGGCCGGGCTGATGCTCCAGACCGGGGTTTTCGGCATGGACGGGGCAGCCGTCTTTTTTGATGGTTTTTTATTCTTTTTAGCGGTCATGATTTATTTTCCAACGCAAAACCGGGAGAAAATTCCCTCCAGAATTTCATCGGGCGCTGCTTCGCCGGTGATTTCCCCAAGGCGGCGCAGGGCTTGCCTTAAATGGCAGGCCGCGCGATCCTCCCAGAGCGCGGGCCATCGCGCCGCGGCGGCGCGGGCCTGCTCAAGCTCTTGGACGGCGCCGCGCAAGGCTTGATGATGGCGCACGGATGTGATCAGCGAACCTTCGGATAATTGGGCTGGAGCCAAGCGGCGGCCGATAAGCCCGAGCAAATCCTGCAGCCCGGTCTTGGCCTTGGCCGAAATCGAAACGTCGCCGCGGGTGGCATTGCGGCAGGGGAGATCCGCCTTGTTGAGCACCGAAATAACCGGACGGCCTTGTTGCGCGGCTTGTTCCAGAATGCGGCGGTGAACACTTTCGTCCTCTGCTTCTAAAGTCTTGGATTGGTCGATCACCAGCAAGGCCAGGTCGCAGGCCCTCAGCGCTCTCTGCGCGCGTTCCACGCCCGAGCGTTCCACCTCATCCCCGCAGTGTTCGCGCAGGCCGGCCGTATCGATGAGCAGCGAGGGAATTCCTCCAATGTCCGCGCCTTCTTCCAAGGTATCGCGGGTGGTTCCCGCAGAGGCGCAGACTATGGCGCGGTCGGTTCCCAACAGGGCGTTAAGCAGGCTGGACTTGCCGGCATTGGGCCGGCCGACGATGCAAATGCGCGCGCCCTCGGCCAGCCTTCGTCCCCGGTCGAATGTCGCCGCTAAATTTAAAAGGGGGGCCGCGGCTTGCGCCAGGGATTGCCGGATTTCCGCGACCGACAGGCTGGGGATATCCTCCTCGGGATGATCAAGATTGGCTTCGATGCGGATGAGCAAGTCAAGCAGCGGCGCGCGCAGAGCCGCGATTTCTTTGGATAAGCCGCCTTCCAATTGGACCAGAGCGGCGCGCTGGGCTTCTGAGGTTTTCGCGCGGATCAGATCGCAGACGGCCTCGGCCTGGGTTAAGTCAAGCCGGCCGTTAAGAAAGCGACGTTGAGTGAATTCTCCTGGGCGCGCCGGGCGGGCTCCTGCAGCCAGGGCTGCCATGAGCAGGCGTTTGAGTATCAGCGGGGAGCCATGCGCGCTGACCTCGACTAGATCCTCGCCGGTGGGGCTTTGCGAGGCTGGGAAATAAGTCGCCAACACTTCATCGATGGGAGTTTCCCAATGAGCCTTGGCTAGGGTGGCGCTGCGGGCTTTAAGCGGCGCTTTCGGCTGCAGAAAACTCAGGGCAATAGGCAGCGCCTGCTCGCCGCTTAAACGTACGATGCCCAGCGCTGCGCAACCGGAGGCGGTGGCCACCGCGGCGATGGTTTCCCCCTTTATGGGGGAATGGGTCAGCGCCTCTTGGGCCTGATGACTATTTTGCGCCAAGAGCCTTCCCCTTCGGAAGCGGTTTCAACATCGGGATGTCCTGCCAGGGTTTTATGCACCAGACGCCTCATCGGCGCTTCCATCGGGCTTAAGCGGAATGGCTTGCCGGTGGTTTTGACCTCTTCGACAGCGCGCTGGGCTTCGGATAAAATGTCTTTTTCCATTTTTTCCCAATGCCCCTTGGCGTCTACCTGGACCGCGACCGGAGAACCCAGGCGCCGGCTTAAGATCAGGGTCAGCAGGAATTGCAGGGATTGCAGGGTTTTCCCTTCCGGGCCGATCAATATCTCGGCATCGGCGGATTCAACCCGTATTTTTACCCGCTCAAGCCCCTTGTCCCAATCGGCGGACAGGGAGGGATTGCCGATAGCCATTAGACTCAGGACTTCTTTAAGTTTTTCCACGCTCTGAGCGCAAGCCGCGCGCGCATCAAGCGCGCAAGCCCCGGATTTTATTCCCCAAAGCTTCTCCGAAATTCTGACACGGGCGGGTTTTGCGCCAAAGCCCATGAAACCCGCGCCGGCCTCCTGGAGAATTTGCACTTCTACTTGATCGCGGCGCAGGTTCAGCTTCTTCAGGGCGTTATCAACGGCTTCAGCCACGTTTTTCCCTTCGCTTTCAATAGCTTCCATGCCACCTCCGATTAAAAACGATTTAGGCCAGGTATTTCTTCAGCGTCGCTTGTTGCATCGCGCTGACCAGGCTGTTGGTCAACCAGTAAAGGACGAGCCCGGAAGGGAAGTTCAAGAACATCACGGTAAAAATCACCGGCATCCAGGTCATCATTTTCGCCTGCGAGGGATCGGCGGAGGGCGGGTTCATCTTGTTTTGGAAAAACATGAGAGCGCCCATGACAATCGGCAGCACATAATAAGGATCCTTGGCCGAGAGATCCTTGATCCAGAATATCCAGGGAGCGCCATGCAGCTCCCAGGCGTTTCGCAAGGCGTTATAAAGCGCGTAGAACACGGGCAATTGCAGCAGCATGGGCAGACAGCCGCCTAAAGGGTTGGCCCCATTCTTCTTGTAGAGATCCATAAGCTCGGTATGCATCTTGCTTTGGTCCTTGGCGTATTTCTGCTGCATGCGCGTGATTTCAGGCTGTAGGCGCTTCATCGCGGCCATGGCCTTGAGGCTTTTGAAGGTCAGCGGAAAAAGCACGATTTGCAGCAGGACGGTCAGAAGGATAATGGACCAGCCCCAGTTCATAGTCCAGCCGTGCAATTTGGTCAGTACGCTCATGATGAAACGGCCCAGTTGGGCAAAAAAGCCGAAATCAATGGAGCGCTCCAGCCCTTTCTCATAGCGGGAAAGCCAGCCGTGGCCCTTGGCTCCCAAGTAGTAAGGGATTTCCCAGCTGCGCGACTCACGCGCAGCGAGGATTTGGCTTTTGGCCGTGAGCGTGACCGACGGCGGCATGTTGGAAGCGAGGTTGAAATCAGCCGGAGGAAGCATGGCGGCCAGGAAATAGCGGTTGTCGATTCCAACCCAGCGATAGGCGCCTGCGTGCTCGCCCGGGCTGAACGATTCGAGTTTCCCCTTGAGGCCTTTCTCACCGATCAGCAAGCCCAAGGCGCGCCATACTTTCTGATTTTCCTCTTGCTCCGAGGGGATGGTTCCCAGTCCCGGGCCCAGCGAAATGGACCAGCTTCCCGTCTCAATGCTTCCGGCGCCGCTGTTGGCCAAAGTGATGCGCAGCCGCGGCAAATTGTTCTTATCCGCGGGAAGGAATTCCTTAACGACATTCATTCCATCGGGACGCCTGGCGGCGTAGACGATCCCGGGCGCCTGCGGCTGGCGCTTGAAGGCAAGCTCGGGCCAGGTGGCAAAGAAACCGGGCTGAGGATCGCTCACGAGCTCGACTACGCCCAGCGGTTCCTTATCGCGCCAACTGACTATGCCGGCTCCGCGGGGAGAAATGAGGGCTTCCGTATCATCCATATTGATTTTATCGGCTTGCTTGATCAGCTCGGCGGCGTCTTTGTCGGCGTCTTGAAGCAAGGAGGCCTTGCGCGCGGGCTGAGTCGTTGGCGGTGCCTCAGGCCGGGAGGCCTGCGGCACTGAGCCCGATATGGGAATGCGTTCGGGCTCGTGTGCGAGGCGTTTTTCCGCGAAGCCGAACCATAGGCCGTAAACCGCTACGGAAAGAACAACGGCCAGCAATAAATTTTTATCCATGATATTGTTTAAGGGACGGGATCAAAACCTCCAGCCGAGAAAGGGTTGCAACGCAGCAGGCGGCCTAGAGTCATTGGGATTGCGCGCAGGAGACCGTATTTTTCAACGGCCTGGGCGGCAAACTCCGAGCAGCTGGGATAAAACCGGCAGCATTGCGGGAAAAGGCAACGCGCCGCGGACTTATACACATGCAATCCCGCTCTTAGTGCCGCAGTCCGGCTTTTCGGCATAGTTCGATGACTTCCTTTTCGGCGTCTTTAAAATTCAGCCACGAGCAGCCCGGTCTTAAGTAAATGACCATATCCTGGCCGGACTTGAGATTTTCACGGTTAAGACGGAATGCTTCCCGGGCCAAGCGCTTTAGGCGATTGCGCCTTACCGCCCCACCGGTTTTTACGCTGACGGATAAACCTAGGCGCGTCTTGGCAGAAGGCCCCGAGCGGAACCAAAGTATCGCATTGCGTCCCACGATCTTTTTGCCCTCGGCAAATACCTTCTTGAAATCGCCGCGGGAAGAAAGCCGGACCTCGGGCATTAGACCTTGATTAGGGTATGGCGACCTTTGGCGCGCCTGCGCTTTAAAACCGTTCTGCCGCCGGCTGTAGCCATGCGGGCCCTAAATCCAATTTTCTTGAGCCTTTTACGATTGTGCGGTCTGTATGTAGGTAGCATAAAGAGATTATACAAAAAATGTTAGAATTCTGCTTATGGAACAACAAAAAAAGGAATCAATCGAGGTGCTATTGAAGGAAGGCAAACTCTATAAGCCAAACATCCAATTTCAGAGGAAAGCTCATATTAACAGCTTTTCCGTGCTTCAAGCGCTCAGGCGCAAGGCGCTGAAAAACCCGGAGAAATTCTGGGCTGAAGCCGCCAAGGAGCTTTCCTGGGCGAAGCCCTGGAAGAAAGTTCTTAGCTGGAAGCCGCCCTTCGCGCAGTGGTTTACGGGAGGCAAGATCAATGTCGCTTATAACTGCCTGGACCGGCACCTCGAAGGACCACGCAAGAACAAGGCGGCTATTATTTGGGAAGGCGAGCCGGGCGAGACGCGAACCCTGACCTATCAGC
>MGUO01000026.1:172-2419 GCA_001800015.1 Elusimicrobia bacterium RIFCSPHIGHO2_02_FULL_57_9 | reverse complement strand
GATGCCGCTCATGTCCGTCTCGATGGGGAAGGAGACGGTTTTCTCGATCTGCTCCGGGTCCAGGGCCCCGGTTTTCGTGTTGACCATGACTTGGACCGGGGTGATGTCCGGTACCGCGTCGACGGGGGTGATGGAAACGGCGTAGAGTCCGATCGCCGCGCCCACTGTGAAGAAGAGAATGACCGTGAGTCTGTTCTTGAAAGTCCACTCCAAAATGCGTGTCATCATGCTCCTCCTAGTAGGACCCGAGCAGCGTCACGGCGTCCCGCTCTTGGGTTGACGCGAATATCTCGGCGAGCTTGGTCGTGAGTTCCACCTGGGCGTCGAGCACCCGGCTGTAAGTCTCGGCGGCCGAGCTGTCCAGCTCCAGGAAAGTCAGCAAGTCCAGTTGGCCCTTTCGAAAGCCATCCTCCGCCTCTTTGAGCTGGGCCTCCAGGTCGGGGAGGATGGCCTGCGGATATTTCAACACCACCTGACGGGCGGCCTCGTACTCAACGAGCGCGCGGGGAAACTCGGCCTTGAGCTTCTGCTCCTCGAATGCCAAAAGCCGCTCCTCGGCAAGCCTTCTCTGCTCCGCGCTCTTGATACCGGAGCGATTGCGGTTCCAGGAGGGCAGGGCCAAGCTTAGGCCCAGGCCGTAGTTCTTCTCGGTATCTCCGGCCTTGGCTTGATCATAGGAAGTCACCAGCGCCGGGTCGGGCAGCCCGTCCCTTCGCGCCAGCGTCTTTTCCAATTCCGCGCTCCTTACAACGAGCCTTTGAACGCGCAAGTCGGGATTGTTGTCCAAGGCCCTGGCCGACCACTCCCTTTCATCGAGGCTTTTAGCGCCAGAGAGCCACGGGACTTCAACCTCGGGATACTTGCCGGAAGCCAAAGGTATATAGACCTTGAGTTTCTCGAAGGAGGCCTTGAATCCCGCCTGGCTTTGGATCGCCTCGGAGATCAGCAGCTTGAGTCGGTTCTGCACGATGCGGCTTTCAGCTTTGCGCTGCGGGGTCGCGAACGGACGCCCGGCGAGGAACTCTCGAATGAGATCGAATCGCTTCTGGCGCGATTCGACAAAGGCGGCTTTTCGGCGGCTGGCAGCGTACTCGTAGGCGAGCTGGACCACGTTGAGGGTGACGAGGACCTCCGATGCGCTTCGCCGCACGCGCCAGGATTCGGACTCCAGGTCCAACATGCTGCCACGCAGGCCCGGCTTGCCGGTCAACGGCAGCGGTTGCGCCAGGGCCAGTTCGTAGCGTGGCCCGCTCAAGTCGGCCTCGCGTTTGCGGCCCGCCAAGAAGTCGAAGGTCAAGCCGGGCCATATGCGGGCTTGCCTCGCCGCAAGCTGCGTTTCTTCAATACGAGCGTCCTGGGAGCCGAGCAATTGCGTGTTCTGGATCGCGAGGCCGACGAGCTGGGCCAGCGTGTATTTTTCGCTCTCATGCAGTGGAGCCTGTTGAGCAAATGCATGCTGCGCTGATACGAATGAACAAATGGAGATGGCGAGTCCCCAAAACCACCGACTTAGAAAATCGGACATAAATGTTCTCCTTCTAAAAGTCTCCGACAAAGCGACATTGATAGACCTGCTTGAATGACGCGCCCATGAGGGTGCGGAGAAGTCGCCGAGGCAAATAAATTCGGCGAGAGGCTCGACTGCCTAAATCAACTGCAGCAGCCGGCGAGGCGCGTTAGGCGATGGAACGAGGCGGGTGGAAGATGGACTGGGGCAGCAGGAGGGCGTAGACCGGAGTTTCGTAGGCGGCGCATGCCGTAGGCTGAAGAACCACAATTGCCGGAGCGGAGTCCTGAGAAAAAATATGGGGCCCGCAGGAGCAGACATGGCAGGTAGTCGCGGTCGCGGCGGGAGAATCATGGCAGCCGGCCGCGTCGGCGATGTTGTCGTAAAATACCAGCCCCAGGACAAGCGCGCATAAGAATCGCAGGAGCCGTCGTTTCACAGAGAAAAGCTTAACAGGCCATTGCCCTTTTGTCAAATTTGCGTCGTAGTGCGGCGAGCAAGCCGGGAGTCACTGCCACTCGCATACCTCCTTAAAGGGTCCGTCTCCGCGTAGGGCTTGATGTCCAAGATGGGCGTCCCATCCCATGCATCCAAACCTTCGACCCAAAGGACAGCGCCGCGGCGCTTGGTGAGCCTTACTACCGTGGCACCGATTGGGTTCGCGCGATGCGGCGTTCGCGTGGCCAAGTAGCCGATCTTCGGAATCCGCTTGACGCCCTTCGGATGTATCTTGAGGTCGG
>MGUO01000026.1:0-147 GCA_001800015.1 Elusimicrobia bacterium RIFCSPHIGHO2_02_FULL_57_9 | reverse complement strand
AAGGACGATCAGGTGGGAGAATCATTCGATTCCATCCAGCGCCTTGATCCAGGGCTTGTGGAGCCGAATCGTCCCATCCCCGGCGCGGCCGATCGGATGCAGCGTGATCGACATGTCTATAACGAAACGGATACGCCCTTGGCCTTG
>MGUO01000025.1 GCA_001800015.1 Elusimicrobia bacterium RIFCSPHIGHO2_02_FULL_57_9 | reverse complement strand
GGCCTCCATGGCGAAGCTGATCTCAGGCGATCTGGCCATGCGCGCGCCCACCGAGATTTTAGACGTGATCGGCCCGACCGGCGCTTCCTTGGATTGCCCGGTGCAGCGTTATTTCCGCGACGCTAAGCTTTATCAGATCGGCGAGGGTTCCTCGCAGATCCAGCAGCTGGTCATCAGCCGCCAGCTGCTGGGCGAGCCGGTCCCGTCCGGCGCGCCGCCCCAACCAGCGCATGCCTGAGACCAAAACTCAAGACTACTCCAAGACGCTCAATCTCCCCAAGACCGATTTCCCGATGAAGGGGGATTTGGCCAAGCGCGAGCCTGAAACTCTAAAGCGCTGGGCGCAGATGAGACTGTATCAAGCTTGGCAAGACAAGCAGCAGGGGCGGCCTTTATTTGTCCTTCACGATGGCCCTCCCTATGCTAACGGCCATATCCATATCGGCCATGCCTTTAATAAAATTCTTAAGGATATAGTGGTTAAATCCCGCGCCTTGATGGGATTTAAAACCCCTTATGTGCCGGGTTGGGACTGCCACGGCCTGCCCATTGAGACAGCGCTGCTCAAAGAATTGAAAACTAGTAAGCGCAGTATCAAGGATATCCCGGCTTTCCGCAAGCAGGCTTCGGTTTTCGCCGAGAAATTCATCGCCGTCCAGCGCGAGGAGTTCATGCGCCTGGGCGTGCTGGGCGACTGGGAACAGCCCTACAAGACCATGTCCCGGGAGTACGAGGCCGAGATTCTCGAGGCCTTCCGCCTTTTGCTTAAGGACGGGTTTATTTACCGCGGGCTTAAAGCGGTTTATTGGTGCATCGGCTGCGAGACGGCGCTGGCGGAGGCCGAGGTGGAGTACCAGGAAAAAAATTCGCCTTCGGTTTACGTGGCTTTGCCCGTGCGTCGCTCGAACATCGCCGAACTTAAAAGCGCGGAAGTTTTGATCTGGACGACCACGCCATGGACCTTGCCTGCCAATATGGCGGTGGCGTTTAATCCCGGCCTGTCATATTCCTTGGTTGAAGTGGCGGTAGAAGGAAAGAACCGAAAAATTCTTCTTGCCGACCAAAGGTTTAGCGATGTCTTGAAGGTCCTGAAAGGGGAGTGCAGGAATATTAGTTCATGGACTGGTGAGCGATTGGTGGAGTCCAAACTTGTCTGCGAAACGCCTTTCGGCGGACGCGACAGCATCGCGGTTTTGGCCGATTACGTCACGGTCGAGGACGGCACGGGCATCGTTCATACCGCCCCGGGCCACGGCGCCGATGATTTTAATACCGGCCAGAAATACGGCCTTGAAATTTTTTGCCCCGTCGATCAGTCCGGACGTTTTACCGAGAAAGCCGGCGAGTTCGCGGGCAAGCAAGTTTTCACCGAAGGCAATCCCGCCGTTATCGAAACTTTAAAGACGTCAGGGCGTCTTTTAAGCGAAGAGACAATCACCCACAGCTATCCGCATTGCTGGCGCTGCAAAAACCCGATTATTTTCCGCGCCACGGAGCAGTGGTTTTTAAACGTCAATCACGGCGGCCTGCGCCAGAAACTGCTTAAGGCCGTGGGCCAAGTCCAGTGGGTGCCCGAAGTCGGTCAAACCCGCATATCCGGCATGGTTGAGGGCCGCCCGGATTGGTGCCTGTCGCGTCAAAGGGTGTGGGGGACCCCCATTCCGATTTTGTTCTGCGTCAGCTGCCGACAACCTCTTAAGGATGATGGCGTATTGAAAGCCATCGCGCAAAAGCTCGCCGAGGACGGCGATTCGTTCTGGTTTCAGGCCTGGGGTCATGAGATTTCCGCCGCGCAGTGGAATTTCCTGCCTCAGCAGACCTCATGCGGGAAATGCGGCGGTCAAAAATTTCACAGAGAAACCGATATCCTCGATGTCTGGATGGATTCCGGCGCTTCCTGGCTGAGGGTGCTCGAGCCCCGCGGACAATTTCCCTGCGATCTTTATTTGGAAGGTTCTGACCAGCATCGCGGGTGGTTTCAGAGTTCGCTGGTTCTGGCCGTCGCCCTTGAGGGCCGCGCGCCTTACAAAGCGGTGCTCACCCACGGCTTTGTGTTGGATGAGCGTGGGCGGGCCATGCACAAGTCCCTGGGCAACGTAGTGGCGCCCGAGCAAGTCATTAAAACAGTGGGCGCCGAGATTTTGCGGCTTTGGGTCGCGCTTTCGGATTACAGAGACGATGTGCGCATCTCGGATAAGCTTTTGGAAGGGCCGACGGAAGCTTACCGCAAATTCCGCAACACCATCCGCTATCTGCTCGGCAATACTTCCGATTTTAATCCTCGCAATCACCGCGTCGAGTTCGATAAGCTGCCGGAGCTGGAGCGTTATATCCTGCACCGCCTGGGGGAACTTCAGAGGGGAATGCTTGAGGACTATCAGCGCTTTGAGTTCCGCACCGCGGCGCGCCGGTTGATCGATTTCTGCGCCTTTGACCTTTCCTCTTTTTATCTGGACATGATTAAGGACAGGCTTTATACTTTCGCGCCTGATCATCCCTTTCGCCGCGCCGCGCAAACCGTGATGGCCGAG
>MGUO01000024.1:19718-29662 GCA_001800015.1 Elusimicrobia bacterium RIFCSPHIGHO2_02_FULL_57_9 | reverse complement strand
GGCGGCCTCCGGGAGCCGTGAAGCCGACGCTGAAATTCTGTCCCGGTCCGCTGCGGATCTCCGCGGTCGGGCGTATGATCACCCCCCGCTCGGAGGGCTCCAAGCTTGATCGCGCCAGCCACCAGCCCCCGAAACAGGCCCACAAGATCAGGCTGGTCAATACCAGCCCTCCCCGCTGCCGTCTTACAAGAAAGAAGCTGGCCAGCAAAAGCACGGCCCAACAGGCCAGCCAGTGCAGGCCGGCCAGCTCGCGTTCGCTCATCAAATAAAATATCGTGAACAACGGCGGCGGCACGCCCGGAGCAACCAACTCCTCACCGGCGCGCTTCAAGGCGAAGTTCAGATTATAGCGGATGTCGCTGTCGCGCGGAAGAATATCGAAGGCCCGCTGGTATGAGGCGATCGCCAGTCCCAGCCGGCCGGCTCGAAGCTCGGCGTTGCCGAGATTGTAATGGAGAGAGGCGTTGAGGGGTTGCTTCTGGATTTGCAAGGAGTAATCCCCCGCCGCCCCGTTATAATCCCCTCCGTCGTATTTCTTTTGCGTTTCCGCGCCCGGCTGGCCGAAAGAGGCGGAGCAGCCCAAAAATAAGGATAGGATGAGCCAGCTCATCGGCGCCACTCCTTTTCCAGATCTTCTAAGAGCGCTTTCAGGATTGGCACCTGGGCGCTAATGGATTCTCCTATAGCGCGTCCAGCGCCTGGCGCGAAGCGATGTCCGTCTAATTTCTCCCAAACCGAGCGGACGCGCTCCAATAAATCCGGGCTGATTCGGGTTTGAGGCGCGCGCAGCAGTTCTTGAGTCCGGCGCCAGGTCAGTCCCGCGGCGCTCTGGCCCAAGCGATCTGCCAGGTAGCCGCAGAAAGCCTCGCTCATCAGCCCGCAAGCGCGTTGCGGATCGGAACTCATGGCCTGCCGGGCTTCTTGAATGCGGCGGGCGGCGGTTTTCCAAGCCCTGCTTGAGCGCGATCTAAGCGGGTTGGCATTCTCCATCTGGCGATATTTGGTTACGGCCAGAAAGCACGAAAAAATCAGAAAAGGGATGATGTGTGGAAAGCGGGCTTCGGCGCTGAACTCCAGAGCGCGCGTAAGCCGGCCCTTGCTTTGGCCGGCCTTCAAATAGCGGATATCCTCCGAAACGGCCCGCAATTGCTGCGGCACATTGCCGGCGGAATCGAACCCAACGGCCGGGGCTGAGCCCGGCGCGCCTGGCTCGACTTTGAGGCGCAAGGGAAGCGTTGACGCCGTCGTATAAGCCCGGCGCTGCGGATCAAAATAAGGGAATGTGATAGGCGGGATGATTAAGTCCCCGGAAACACGCGGCACTAAAACGGTTTTGAACACCTTCGAGCCCTGCACGCGGTCGTTTTTCTTGTCGAAATTCAGAGAACCGACGGTGTCGTAGACTCGGAATGAATCCAAAGCCGGCATGCGCGGATCGCCTATGGCCTTGAGGTTGCCGGTTCCCTGCACGCTCACGCTTAGGTTGACGGCGTCGCCGACCCTGGCTTTCGTCTTATCCACCGCCGCCGAGATGCTAAAATGCCCCACCGAGCCGGAGAATCCCTCGGGCTTGCCTTCCGGCAGGGGCTCGGCCGTCAAAAGAAGCGGCTCGGAATTAAGCTCGCGCGTTTGAGGGGCGATCATGCCCGAAGCAAAAAACCTGTCGAAGAAATCGGAGGCGAAGGGATCGATGCGTACATCCTTCTGGATTTGGGCATGGACCGAGGCCGGCCCGATTTTAAGCTTGCCTGATTGCGCGGCAAACAGCGCGGTCTTTACCTCGGAAACGTAGTAAACGCGGCCGTTAAGCGTGGTGTTGCCTTGGCGCACCGGCGGCAAATCCTCGGCCAGAAAACCCGATATTTTGGGCGGGAAGTATTGCGGATTGCCGAGCAGATTGACGGCCGTGAAGAATTTAATGGAAAGGGTGACTTGTTCGTTAACGAAGGCCTTTGGCTTATCCAGAGAGGCCTTTACGAAGAGGTCGGGGCCCCGGCCCCCGGGATTTGGAGCTTCGGCCCCGATTCGCGGCTGCGGGCGCTGCGGCGAGCCTGCGGCGGTTTGGGGATTGCTGCCGTCGGGTTTAACGACTTGGATTTCTATCGCGGCGGTTTGCGCGTTGGTTCCCGAGAGCGTGATCGGCCCGATGATGCCTTTGCCGACGAAGCGCGGCTCGAGAACATAGGTATGGACAATCGAGCTTGAAACCCGGCCGTTAACGAAAGAAATGCTTTGATTGCGCCCGGAGGAATAGACGCTGAAATTGGGAAGAGAGGGCATTTGCGGCTCGGGCAAAGAGGCCTCCGAGCCCGAGACCGTGACGGTGAGCGCGATCTGGTCGTTTAAGGCGACCGAGGTTTTATCGACGCTGGAATGGATGGAGATTTGGGCGCAAGCCGGCGCGGCGACTATAAATAAAGCGCAAAGAGTCAACAGCGGCAATTTCTTGCGCGCCTTGAGCGCGCGATTTTTGCCCGCTTTGCGAGCAAAAATTTTAAAAAACATTACCAATCCTCCTCAACCTCAGGGCGCCGGGGCTGCTGTTTCTGGAGCTGCTTCTGCTGCGCTTTTTCCTTTTCTGAAACCGCGCGCATGATGCGCTCGGCGTCCTCTTTCGATATTTGGTCCTGAGGCCGCGTTTTAGGCTGCGAGGACGGCGGTTGTTTCTGAGATGAATCTTTTTGGTCCTGAGGCCGCGGCTTATCTTTCTGGCCCTGCGGTTTTTTCTTGTCCTTTTTATCCTGATCCTTTCTTGGAGGCGGCGGATTTTTCTGCCGACGCAGGGCTACGGCCAGGTTATGCTGCGCCTCGGGGTCGCCGGGCTTGAGGCTTAGGGCCTTGCGGTAATTTTCGATCGCCTCGCGCAGTTGTCCGTTTTGATAATGGATGTTTCCTAAATTGTAATAAGCATCGGCGCGCAGGGCGACCGGAGCCCGGGACTTCGCCACGGCTGAAAAGGCCGAAGCGGCCTTTTCATGCTGCTCCAGGCGGTATAGCGCATCTCCTGCGTTAAACAGGGGGCGCCCGTCTTTGGGTTTTTTGCGCCCCGCTTTCTCGTATTCCGTGAGAGCGGGAACATATTCCTCGCGGCCGTAAAGCTTGTTTCCTCGCCGCAAGGCAGATTCCGCGCTGGCCGCCTGAAGCGGGGAGGCGGCGCCGAGCGACAGAAGCAAGTACGCCACGCCGCCAAGGCGTTGCCGCCGCCGGCTTTCGGGTATGGCGAATTCAATCAAAAGGAGCATGAAGGCCAGGGCCAGAGGAAGCATAAAACGATTTTTATATATATTGGCGCTTGAGGCCAAGCCTTCCCCCCTCTCCGTCTGACGAATGCGATCGGCGATTTCCCCCGCCTCGTTGTGCGAGGGACTGAGGCGGAAGTAGGCGCCGTCGCCCCGCTTGGCTATTTCGGTTAAGGAGCGCTCATCCAAACGGCTGACAATCGTATTTCCCTTGCGGTCTTTTTTATACCCGGTTAAATTTCCGGAATCGTCCCGCAGCGGAATCGGTTCACCCTCGGGCGTACCGATCCCCACGGTGAATATCCGGATGCCTTCGCCGGCCGCTTCCCGCGCCGCGTCCAGAGGCTTATCCTTGCCTGCGAACCGTCCGGCAAGATCTTCGCCGTCGGTCAGCAGGACTAAAGACTTGGCGCCGGGATAAACCCTCAAGGCGTCGGAGGCGGCCTTGATGGCGTTACCCACCGCGCTTCCAGGAACTCCTACGGCTTCGGGCTGCAAAGCGCGCAGAATTTGCCTGGCGGCATCGATGTCGGTGGTCAAGGGGCACAAAATCGCCGCCTCGCCGGCAAAAGCCATGACGCCGACGCGGCTGCCCTTAAGCTGCTCCAAAAGCAGGGAGAGTTCCTCCTTGGCCTTTTCCAGGCGCTTCGGCTTGACATCTTCGGCCAACATAGACAGCGAAACGTCCACAGCCACGAGAATTTGATGAGCCCTGCCCTGTGTTGAGACCAGCTCCACCCCCCATTGCGGCCCCGCCAGGGCGATGAAAATAAAAACAAGGGCGCAGGCCTGCAGTTTGTTTTTCAGCCCCCGTGATTCTTGCGGTATCAGCCGCAAGAGTGTTTGCGGCTGGCCCATAAGGGCGGCGATGGCCTTGCGGCGCCGGCTGCCGAAGAAATAAATGAAAATAAGTCCGGCCAGGGCCGGAATCATCCAAACCAGATAGGAGGCAGCGTTAAACATTACGGCCACCTCAAAAGCCAGGAGTTGCTTAAAAGGGCTTCCGTTAAAATCAGCAAGGCGGCTAAAATCAGGGGCAGGCGGTAGAAGTCGTCGTGAGAGACGATGTCCGGCAATTTCACCTGGGACTTTTCCAGCTTGTCGATGGTGGCGTAGATTTCGCGCAGCTCGCGCGAATTCGTGGCTCGGAAATAACGCCCATCCGTTATTTTGGCGATTTCAGCCAAAAGTTCCTCATCCAAATCCTCGTTGATGCGCACCATCACCCGGCCCCGCATCGGGTCGTCGATCGGCATCAGGGCCTCGCCGTGTTTGGCCGTGCCGATGGTATAAATTTTAATTCCGTAGGCAAGAGCCGTTCTAGCCGCGGTCATGGGATCGATCAGCCCGATGTTGCTGCGCCCGTCCGTGAGCAGGATGACGATTTTGCTTTTACCGTCTCCTTCTTTCAAATGGTTCACCGCCGAAACCAAGCCGTCGCCGATGGCCGTGCCGTCTGTATGTGTCATGCCCGGTGAAAGGTCGCTGATTTGAACGGAGAGAGCGCCGTAATCCAAGGTTAAAGGACAGGCGAGCTGCGTGGTGCCGCCGAAGACCACCACGCCAATGCGGTCGGAAACCCGGCCCCGGATAAAGCGCAGAGCCGTGTCCTTGGCCGCATCCAGGCGATTGGAAGGGTTAAAATCAAGAGCTCCCATGCTTAAGGAGGTGTCGATGGCCATCATGATGTCCAGGCCCTGGCTCAAGGCCCCCAAGCGGCCGGCGACTTTTTGGGGACGGCAAAGCCCCAGCGCCAAGAAAAATAGAGCCGCGGCCTTAAGATATGGAGGAGTCCAACGCGAAAGGAGCGCGCGCCATGAGGCTTTATGAGTCCATAGTTGTGGATTGCCCGGGAATATCAGGCTGGCGTTGAATTTTTTCCCGCGCCAATAATACCAAAAACAGGCCGCCGCCACGGGGATCAAAAGCCAGAGCAGCGTTGGATAGGCCAGCCTCATGAAGCAGCCTCCAGGGGCGCCATGGGTTGGGGCGCTGTCAGGCGCACGAAGGAGCGTGCGGCCTCAAGATCTGTTTTTCCCCAATCCTGAGCCGGGGCGATTTTGGCGAACTTAACCAAATCGGCCTTATCGAAGATATCTCTAAGGATCAGCCCGATAGGACGGTCGATCTCCGCGTGACGGACATGGCGGTGCAGTTCCGAGCTGGTCAGATGAGAGGCGCCAATCTCATAGCGCCGTTCCAGATACCGGCGTAGGATATCGGTTAGGCGGATATAAAATTCTTTAAACCGGCCTTCGGCCCATAGCGCGCAAGCCTCAAGTTCGTCCAGCTCTGATTGCGCGACGATTTCCGCGGGGCGGCCGTCGATTACGGGAGGCGATTGGCCCGGGGGCAAGGCCTTGGGCGCGAAGCGTTTGTAGAGCTTCCAGCCTAAGACGGCCAAGGCCAACGCGAGCAACCAAGGCCACAAAGCCGCCCGCGCGGCCCGGGGCTCCTTGATGTCGCGGATTTCCGCGGGGCCCTGGATTTGGGGCTCCGGCACATTGAGAATAACCGGCGCGCTGGTGACTGTTGAGTCATCCCAGTCCCAGACCAAGGGAATGGCCAGTCGCCCAACCGCTAAAGGCACGATTTCAATTCGCATGGTCCTGGGGCCTTTTGTGCTGTTATCGATTTCTTCAACCTTTAGGATGGAGAAGTAATCCGTAGTTGAGGCCGCGATGTCAAGTTTCAAAATGCCGCTGTGCGAAACTTCCGCCGTTAATACCACGGCAACGCCTAAAGCCGCGGTTGAAACTGAAGCCTGGACATCAATGGATGGCCATGAGGGCGCTGAAGGAGGTAAAGCCATCGCGGTTGAAATTTTGATATCCGCGGCCCAAGCGCTTGAAGCCATCAGTAAGGATAGAAGCGCGGAAGCGTTCAATGCCGCAGCCTCCTGGCCCGCCGCCGGAAGAATTGCACCACGGCGTCGATATACGAGCGGCTGGTGCTGACCCGGATGGCGTCCAAGCCGTAGAGCTTGAAAAGCGCATCCAGTTTTTCGAGGCGTTGCTGTTCGAATTTCTTATGCAAGGCCAATGAGCTTGGCGCCGTGGCGTCGACCAGCGTCCTTTGTCCTGATTCCGGGTCCTCTAAATCGATTACGGCGTTTAAACGGGGAAGTTCGATTTCCCTGGGGTCCGCCACTACCATGGGAATGACATCATGCTTCAGGGCGGCGAGTTTCAGGGCTTTCTCAAAGCCCTCGTCGCGGAAGTCCGAGATCAATAAGAGGATAGAACGTCTTTTTAGCACATGGTTGATGGCGTCCAATGCCGCGGAGATGTTCGTTCCATTTTTGCGGGGGCAATAGGCCAGCACATCGCGGATGATATGCAGGACATGTCGGCGGCCCTTTTTAGGCGGGACATATTCCTCGATGCCCTCCGTGAATAAGAACAGCCCGACCTTGTCGTTGTTGCGCAGGGCGCAGATCGCCAGCACGGCTGAGAGTTCAGCGGCCACCTCTTTTTTGAACTGCGGCCCGGTGCCGAAAAATTGCGAGCCTGAAAGATCGCAGGCGATGACCACGGTCAGCTCGCGCTCCTCGGTGTAGCGGCGCACGTAGGGCCGGCCGAAGCGGGCTGTTACGTTCCAGTCGATGGAGCGCACATCGTCGCCCTGGGAATACTCGCGCACCGAATCGAATTCCATGCCCCTTCCCTTGAATACGCTGAGGTATTCGCCGGCGAAGGTTTCGGCCACCAGGCGGCCGGTCATGATCTCGATGCGGCGGACCCGCGCGAGAATTTCCTTGGGTATCATAAAACGAAAGGCGCCGGATTACGGGACTTCGATAGTCTCGAAAAGAGTCTGGATGAGATTCTCCGGGGTAATGTTCTCGGCCTCCGCCTCGTAGCTGACCAGGATGCGGTGGCGCAAAACATCGACGCCTATGGACTTGATGTCTTCCGGCGTAACATAGCCGCGGCCGTTTAAGAAGGCATAGGCCTTGGCGGCCTGGGCCAGATAGATCGTCGCGCGGGGGCTGGCGCCGTAGGAGATTAAGTGCTTGACCGAGCCTAGTTTGTGGCCCTCGGGATCGCGTGTGGCGCATACCAAGTCCACGATGTAATTCTTTATCTTCTCATCGATATAGATTTCCGAGGCGACCTGCCGCGCGTGTAATATTTGCTTGGGGTCTGCCACTTTATTGGCCAGCGGGCAATGCCCCGAGGCCATCCTTTCAAGGATCGCCTTTTCCTCGGCCTTGGAGGGATAGGAAACCTTGATTTTCAGCATGAAGCGGTCGATCTGGGCCTCAGGCAGCGGGTAAGTGCCTTCCTGCTCGATGGGATTTTGAGTGGCCAGGACCAGGAACAGTTCCGGCAAGGGATAGGTTGTGTTGCCGATGGTGACATGGCGCTCCTGCATGGCTTCCAGAAGCGCGCTTTGCACCTTGGCCGGCGCGCGGTTGATTTCATCGGCCAGGACCAGATTGGAGAAAACCGGGCCTTTGCGCACGGAAAACTCCGAGTCCTTGGGGTTGAAAATAAGCGTGCCCGTCAAATCGGCCGGCAAAAGATCGGGCGTGAATTGAATGCGCGAAAAATCCGCGTCGATGGCCTGAGCCAAGGTCTTTATGATCAATGTCTTGGCCAGACCCGGCACACCTTCCAACAGAATATGTCCGTTGGCCAGCAGTCCCGTCAGTATCCGGTCTAAGGATTCTTCCTGGCCGACGATGACCCGGGCCAGCTCCCGTTTAAGCTCCGCTATAAAAAGGCACTCTTGCGACACTTTCTTGTTAATTTCTTTTATCCCAAGTTCCATGGTCATTCCCTGTTATAATGGGCGCATTTTCCCCAATTCATGCCGTTCTTTTTGTCGTTTGACCTCGGCCTCATACTGAGCGCGCAGCCGTGCGATTAACTCCGCGTATTGCGTTTTTCTTTTGTCCTGGAATTGCCCCAAGGTAAGCAAGGCCTCGCCTCTGACTTCGGGCTCGATATCCTTCAAGGCTTCCATGACCCAGGGCGTGGCCGCTGGGTCTCCGATTGCCCCCGCGGATTTAAGCGCAGCCAATCGCACGTCCTTGTCTATATCCAGAATTCCTCTGATGAGGCCGGCCAAGGCCAGCAAATCATTTTTCTTTTCGAGAAGCTGTATGGACTTGATGCGCAGGTCCCGATCGGGATCATTGATGACGGCTTTTTGAAGAATGCCGATGGATTCCGGGTCCTTGACCATGAACAGCAGTTCCATGGTGGCCCAGCGTACATTGGGATCAGGATCCTTGGCGACGACGCGCAATCTTTTGATTTCGCCCAGGGAAAGGAAAGGCGCCGGCTCTGTTCGCTCCAGAGCGGGGGGCGGCGTTTGCTTGGCCGGCGGAGCCGTCATCACCCGGTAGCGATGGAAAAGGAAAGCGCATGAGAACGCGATGAGGACTACGGCAGCCATTGGGCGCATAGTATTTTAACTCCGATCTAGAACCAGCCTTTCCCCTTTTTTCTGGCGGCCTCTTGCTCCGCTTGCCGGCGCAGTTGCTCCTGGCGAAGTTTTTCAGCGGCGATTTCCGCTTCCCTTTTATCCTGCAGGCTATTAAGGGTTTTGAGGGCTTGCACGCGCACGGCTTCATCCTGATCCCTGAGAATCTCGGTGATTGCGGAGGCCGTGGAATAATCGCCCAGCAATTCCAAAGCCTGAAGCGCTTTAATGCGCACCGGGGGATTGTGGTCTTTCAGTGCTTCGAGCAGATGTTCGGGGATCTCGGGATGAGAACGCGTGCCCAGCAGGTTGATAATTTTGATCTTGAGATTCAGCTCCGGGTCGATGCGCAGCTTTTGGAAAAGCAGGGGATAGGCTTGAGGCGCCTTCATTTTTTCCAGGAAGACCAGCGCCTCCCAGCGCACATCCGGATCCTGATCGTTTGTGGAATTAATGACCTTGACTTGCTCCTCTTCCGTGATCACGGGCAAGGGCTCTAGGAGTATGGCCGGCGGCGGCGGCGTGGGCGGCGGTGCAACCGGCTTGGGCCGCAACTGTTGAAAGGCGAAATAGCCCGCGATGATGAAGACAAGGAAAGCGCCTATTTGTTTCACGATAGAGGCCTTGGCTTCTCGATGGGCCGGGGGAGTGCCAGGTCTAAAAGCCGCCGGTTAATATCCAGTTTTCCGGACCGGATCTCCACTGAAAGCAATTCCGGCTGGGAAAAACGGGTCCAAAGCCCACGGTCCAGGTTTTCGCTGCCTGCGATCAGGCGTTGAGCTGCGCCGGGTTCTTGCCGTTCGGTCCAGCTCATGATGTTCCAAGGCTGGGTGGGATTGCAGACGCCGCAGCCGGCCAGCCCCTGGTGGACCGCGTGGCAGAAGGCGTAAAGCCCGCTGCCGTCGCTGAGCAAGACATTGAGGCTGGTATAAGGCGTTTTTTTCTCGGGATGTTTTTGTTTGCACCGCTCCCAAACGGACCAGTTCTCCCGAATGCACGCCTCAAGAGCTTCGGCCGGGTCCTTGGTGTTCCCATAGTGTTTGATAAACTGCCAAAAATAGACTTCGCTGTCGTTGAGCGATTTGACGTTTTTGCGCAGAGCCCCGAGGTTTTCGGCGATTTCCTCGGGAATCTGCAAAGTCCCGTTATGCGCGAAAATCCAGCGCCCGTCGGTATAAGGCTGGGAATTCTCCATGTTGATCAGCTTGTCTTTCGCGATTCCCCGCGGATTGGAAGCGGCCCGGATATGGCCGATTACAACCTTTGCGCGGA
>MGUO01000024.1:12974-19671 GCA_001800015.1 Elusimicrobia bacterium RIFCSPHIGHO2_02_FULL_57_9 | reverse complement strand
GGGCTCGTTTTTGTTCCCGAAATAAGCGATGCCCCAGCCGTCTTCCTGAAGGTTTTTTTTGTTGAAATCGCTTTGTTTTAGAAGGGAAAATTCGGAGGAAACCAAGAAGTCCTCGGCGCTGGCGGGAGTCGGGGAAATTTGCGCAAATAGGCGGCACATTCTCAAGGAATTAAAACAAATTCCCCCCCCCAGGTTCAAGGCGCGATCGTCGCGGCGCCGTTTAATTGGAAGAAGTCGCGGAAGATGTGTGCCGCTTGATCGAATAAGTCAGCCACAAATAAAGCCCCGCCAAGGCGGCAATGGCGCCGTTGAGATAAAGAAACGGCCAGATGCCGGGAAAAACATCGAAAAGCCTGCCGACCGCATTAAGGACCAGCGCAATGACGGCGCTCAGCGAGGCTCCCATAAAGGCTGATACTTTAACGATCTCATGGGGCTCGACTTCGCTCATGGCCAGAGCGCGGAGTTTTTTATAAGCGATGACTTGCGCCGCTCCGAAGGGGATCATGGCCAGGTAGGCGGCGTAAGGAACCGGCAGCAACAAAGCTGGAAACCCGATAAGGGTCAGCGCGGCCAACCGCATCCAGAGCAGGGTTGACTTGGTCAAAATTTGTTTTTCACTTTCCTCTGTTATGCGGCCGTCAGGCTTTCGGGCCGAATCAAGCCACTTGCCTAGATAAGCTTTAAGAATAAAAGAATCCAGTTTTTTTCTCAGTCCGCCGAGAAATTTCCGGGCGCGTTGCAGTTTTGCGCTTTGTTCAACCGCCGGCTCCGGAATATCCTTCTGGGCAGCCGCGATGAGCTTAGACTCGCGCCACATGAAAAGGGCCCCGAAAAGCCCGCCCAGGCTATATAGCGCGGTTATATAGGTGCCGATATCGGCCGCCACATGGCTGTTGCCTCCGCTCATATGTATCCCGAACGCCGGCCCTAATATTTGGTAGAGGACGGGATTGAGAAGCATAAAGGCGATAAAGGCAAAGTAGGCCGTGCGCAGGACGGGATTGCGGAATACCAAGGTGAAAATTCCCCGCTTCGGCTTGGCCTCGGATAGGGTCTTAACGGGGGTTGTTTCTTGAGATTTTATTTTTCCTGCTTCCGGAACCTTCATTCCAAAAATAAACATGAAAAGAGCCGCGATAAAAACAACGGGATAAACTATTAACGCGGGGATAAATCCAAAACTCCTGATCAGCCAGCCGCCGGCTTTGGGGCCTCCCACGCCGATGATTTCCGCGAGCCAGTGCTCAAGCGCGTAAAACTGCTCGAGAACGCTCCGTTTATTCCCCAGCAGGCGGGCCGGCAAGGCGTCTTCAGCGGTCATGCTCATGCCGCCGACAAAGGCGTTGAACGAGTAGAATCCAGCGACGGCCTTAAACATCAGGGCTGGAGATTGATGAATCGGAGCCAGCCATGCGCCAATTGTGGAGAGGAATGTGAGCCCGGTTGCGGCTGAGGCGCCGGCGAACACGGCGGGACCGAGGAGAAAAAGAATCATGGTTGAAACCGACAGCAAGCGCAGGACCGTCGACAGTGTATAGGTGGTCTTAAGTCCTATTTTATCCGCCACCGGGCCGCCCAGTAATTTTCCAAAAACGCCCGCAATGGAGGAGAATACGGCAATCTGCGCCATGGCCGTGAAACCGCCGAAACGTTCGCGCATGAGCAGCGGCATGGCCGCCCCCAGGATTTCAATGCCGATTTGCGCGGTTAAAAGCCCGGCCAAAAACCACATGACCGATTTTTTCGATTGAGGGTTTTCGGCGAAAACGCTTTGTCCGCCGGAAGATGGCGCGGGTGGTTGATCGCCTTTCTGCGGTTTTAGCCCGGTTTCCGAAGGAGGCGCTTGAGAGGGACTCGCGGCCAGCCGCGCCTCCGGGATTTTTTTATTTTCGCCGTCAGGCCCTTGAATTCCGGCCTGCGCGAGGTTTTCGCCTGTTAAATCCGCCTCGTCACTACGGCGGGAAAATAAGGATTTGGCGCGTTGGATCAGCTTATTGACGGAAGAAATCCGGGAGGGGTTCACGACTCCCCCGGAAGCTTCAAGATCAGACATTGCCGGATATTGACGCCCAGGATCAAGCGACTGACTTGCGTCGGCTCCGTTCGTATCGCGCGCGGCCGCAATGGGTTGAGGCACGGTGGCGGCGCCATCCCCCTGCGCTGGGGGCGAATTTGTTTGGCCGGGATTTATTGTGACTTGCAGCGCGGTATTTATGACGTTGATCCTTGTGACGGCGCTCGCGCGCAAAGCCTTGCCGCGGCCGATGCTTTTGCCGAAGGAAGCGCCGCTTAAGCCGCGCGCCTTGGAGACGGCGGCATAGGCCTGCGGTCCCACCGATTCAAAAATTAGGACCAGCGATAGAAATAAGGCGATTAAACGCGGCATGGGAGGATTGTATTTTATAGGAAGGCTTCAGCCCTGGGTCTTTCGGGCATTTTATAACCGGTCAATAGGCCTAATTTTTTCGCTCCATTAGACCCATATGCCTTGATTTAGACTGATCCAGACACTATACTTATGTGGCGATGAGCGATTCGGAAACCGAGCTTTTCCCAGCCAAAATCAACGACCGCTTCATCGCTTATATTATTGACGTGGTCCCCTTTGCTCTTTGTTACTGGCTTGCCCCGCGCCTGCCGTTTTTTTGGGTCGGCGCCTATCTGCTTTACCAGTTCATCGGCAACGCGACCGGCGCAACCGTGGGTAAAAGGCTGATGTCCATTCGCGTCGTGGGCCGGGACGGCCGTCCCTTGGGGCTTGGGCGCAGCCTTTTGCGCGCCTTAGGCTACGGCTTAAGCACCCCGCTTTTTAATTTTGGCTTTATCCTGGCCTTGTTTCACCCGGAATCGCTGGCGCTTCACGACATTCTAGCCGGCAGCTTGGTGGTGGAGTCCTCCGCTAAAAATCCGGCTGAATCCAATATCCTATTTCTAGCGGCCGTCAGCACGCTCATCGCCATGGTGGGCGGGACTATTTACCTGCATAGAAACAAGCCTACCGATTCCGATTACGCGGCGGTGGAAAAGGCCCGGCAAGCCCTGCATGTGCTGGCTCAAATCGAGGAGGCCCATAAAAAAGCCGCGGGCTCTTACACGAAATCATTATCCGAGCTGGCATCCGCCAGCGGCGATGTGGAAACCTTTAAAAGGGCCATGGGCGGGCTGTTCGACCCGAATCTCTTCCGCCTGGAGGCCGGCAACAAGGGCTACCGTATTTCCGGCGTGGCGCGGGATCAGCGCAAAACCCGGCTGACCATAGAAGGCCCGCCGCCTAAGCTGCTGCCCTAGAATTCCAAAAGCTCCCAATGGCCGAAGGGCCGCGTGGTCACCGGTCCGGGCGACAGGTTGAGAAGATATTTGGTTTCAAAGCGCCGGCAGATCACGAAGGTGCGCCGGCCTTTAATAGGAAGCTCCCTGATCTCATTATCGCCCCCGAAGCGTCCGGCATAAGCGGGATCGCGTTTGGCGTAATGCAATTCCCCCGTCCAGTTGAGAATCCGATCCACCAACACTCCGGTGTAAAAGGGAATTCCGTGCAGGTAGGTTCCATAAGCGTAAATTTGATCCCCCGGGCGATAGCGCTCCCTGATGGTTTGAGACAGGGATTTAACGCTTGTGATCTGCGCGCTGCCGCGCAGCGCCGCCAAGGCCGAAGAGCCTCCGGCCAAAGCCGCCGCTGCGGCAATCACCCAGCCCCGGCCCTTTTCCCCCAGGCCGGATGAAGACACGCTCATGAAAACCAGAGCCAGCGAGGCTAAGGCCAGTGTTTGACGGTTAAATTCCCCGGCGAGCTCGGGGCGCAATACCAACGCCAATGGAGCCATAAGAAGGACCGCGCCGAGCATCCAGCAAAAAACCCTCGACCATTTCGGCAATTCCTCCTCCAAAGCCCGCGCGGCAAGCAGGGTTAAATGCGGAATCGCCGGCAGTATGTAGGTGGCAAGCTTCGATTGGGAGGTGGTAAAGAAACCGGCCACCAGCATCACCCAAAGAGCCAGCGCCGTATCGCGGGGATCGCGAGGCGCTTTGAAGGAGCGAAAAAAACCCGCCAGCGCGGCAGGGGTCCATGGCAGCAGTCCGGCCGGCAAAACCAGAATGAAAAAATACCAAGGGCTGCTGCGATTGTATTTTTGGGTCAGGTAGCGCTGGAAATGCTGTTCGACAAAAATAAAGCGCAGAAATCCCGGATGACGCCGTTCCATCAAGGCAAACCAGGGCGCTGCGATCAGGATAAAGAGCAAGGGCCCTAATGGGTTGAGAAAAGCGCGCGCGCCACGGCGCCACTGCGGAAATAAAATTATAAGCAAAACCGTCCAAGCGATGGGGAATGTTAGAGCCACTAAGCCCTTGCTTAAAAACGCCAGACCTGCGCAGGCCCACGCGGCCGGAGCGGCCCACCGCCCGTCTTCCGGCCGCATCAAGGCGCGCAGTATTAAGGCCGAGCACCAGAGCAGGAATACGGCAAGCGGCATATCCGGGGTGATGTAATGGGAAAGGAAAAAGTATAAGGAGGCGCTGGCCAGCATGATCGCGCCCATGCGTCCGGTGTCGGGCGCATAGAGCCAGGAACCAAGCCAGGCCAGGCCCAGCATCCCCAAAAGCGACAGAAGCGCCAATGGGAGCCGGGCGGCGGCTTCATTAACCCCGAATATCCTATAAGAGGAAGCGGCCAGCCAATACCATAGCGGTGGTTTTTCCACGTAAGGAAAGCCGTCTAGATGAGGCGTACCCCAATCGTTGAAGACGAGCATTTCCCGCGGGACCTCGGCGTAGCGGGCGTCGTCCACTTCGATGAGCGGGGTGGATAGGCTCCAAAAAGGCGAGATCAGCGCGAGAAGAAAAAGGGCTGTTAGCGAGCGAGACGTCCCCCTCCCATATTTTGGAAGGGGACGAATACTGGACAGCATAAGGAAATAATTTGCTGCCCAGCGCAGCCAGCGCGAAGGGATCACGCCGACAAAACGACTTTGCCGAATTGTTTTTTCTCAGCTAGATATTCCTGGGCTTGCCGGGCTTGGGCTAAGGGGAAGATGCGGTCTACAATGGGACGGAGCTTGCCCTCCGCCACCAGCCGCGCGACCTGACGCATCTCCGCCAGGGTTCCCATCTTAGAACCCAGGATTTGATATTGCCGGCTGAACACAAAGCGAAGATCGATGGTAACCGAAGGGCCGGTGGTGGCTCCGCAGGTGATCAGGCGGCCTCCGGCTTTCATGCTTTTTAGCGCTGCCTCGAAAGTGACGGGGCCCACGTGCTCGAAAACGACATCAACCATTTTCCCCCCGGTCAGGCGTATAACCTGCTTGGTGATATCCTGGGGAGGGCTGTGTATGGTCTGATCGGCTCCGAGTTGCTTTGATTTCTTTAATTTTTCCTCGGAGGTTGAAACCGCGATCACGCGGGCGCCGGCGAGCTTGGCCACCTGCACCCCTGCCACGCCGATGCCGCTGCCCGCGCCGAGAATAAGCGCGGTCTTATCCGGGTTTAAGCCGCCCAAGGTTATGAGCATGTGCCAAGCGGTCAGAAAGGTCAGGGGATAGGCCGCGGCTTGCTCAAAACTTAAAGCATCCGGGACGGGCAGCAAGTATTGTTCCGGGACCACGATATATTCAGCGTAGCCTCCGGCTCCGCCCTGCGCACCGATAATGCCGTAGTCCGCGCAGAGATTATCCCGGCCGGCCAGGCAAAATTCGCATTTTAGGCAGGAGCGCCCCGGACTGACGGCCACGCGCTGGCCTGTTTTAAAGCCGGAGACGCCGGCGCCCAGGGCCGCGATTTCTCCGGCCACGTCGCAGCCCAGGATGTGCGGCAGGCGGATTTTATAGGCGGGAATGCCGCTGCGCACCCAAAAGTCGAGATGATTCAGGGCGCAGGCCCGCATCCTGACCAAAACCTCGCCCTGGCCCGGCTGAGGATCGGGGACGTTGGCCAGCTTGAGCTTCTCGGGGCCGCCGAATTCCTCTATGATGACGGCTTTCACGCGGGGTAGTCTAGCAATTTCGGGTCGCCTACGGTGAAAGCTTTTAAGGTTTCTTGAATGCGTTTAAGAAACTGGAATTAAGCATGGAGATCATCTCATCCTTTTCCTTGATGATCTTGATGAGTTTCTGCCTTTCCTGATCCCAATTGGCGAAGCGGTTGACGACCGCTTCTTTTTCCTGAAGGGCCTTGGCCATATGCTCGGTCAAAGTCGCCAGCTGGGCGCGCAACTCCGAAACCACCGCGTTTTCCTTGGCCCGCAGTTCGATCTCCAGATCTATTTTCTTCTGCAGCTCATTGAAGCGTTTTTCCCAGTCTTTGCCCGCTTGCATGCGCTCCTCGATCGAGGAGCGCAGCTTTTCATCCTCCGCGGCCAGGGCGCGAATTAATTGGTCCCTTTGCGCGATCAGGGCCGCGCGCTCCTCATCTGTAATTTTTTGGGCCGACTCATAGCGCAGCTTGAGATTCTTAAGGCCGGCGTTTTCCACTTCCAGATCGGCTATGCGGCCGGCGAGCGCATGGTGCTTGCGGCGCTCTTCGTCGATCTCCCTGTGAAGAACGGTAAGGGTTTCCCCCATGACTCTTTCGGTTTCCTTATGTTCCGCGATGTATTTGCGCACGTCTTCGTTGCGCTCATCCAAGGCCTGGCGAAGCTCCAGCTTTTCCAGCTCAAGGGCGGCTACCAAGTCGTCTTTGGCCTTGGGGGTCATCTGTA
>MGUO01000024.1:8749-12966 GCA_001800015.1 Elusimicrobia bacterium RIFCSPHIGHO2_02_FULL_57_9 | reverse complement strand
AAGGTTTTTTCCAACTGAGCCTTGAGCGCGCTCAATTCACCCGAGCGTTTTTCCTGCTGGGCGCTGAGCCGCTCGAGGCTGGCGTTGAGCTGCGCGAAACGTTGCGCCAGTTCGGAGTCCCGCGAGATTTTTTCTTTAAGATACTCCTGGCGGATGGAGTGGTTCTGTTCCTCCATGGCCTCAAGCAATGCCGCCTTCTCGCGGCTGAAATTTTGCAAACGCCCTTCCATTTTCTCCCCCGCCAAGTCTTTTTTGGCTATGGCGTCCTTTAGCAGGGACATCATGGATTGATGCATTTCATCAAGGCGTTTTTCTAAGGCGTCGATGCGTCCCCGGGCGTGTGATTTGGTCTCTTCGTTATCGCGCTCTGCTTTCTCGCGCCTCAATTGTTCGGTGAGGGATTTAAGATGGGCTTCTACTTCCGAGCGCAGCTTTTCCTGATATTGAATGGCATTCTGGGCCGTGACGGCTCTCTCACGTTCAACGGCCAGCTCGCGCTCCAAGGATTCGAGGCGGCGCTGGAAAAAATCCGGCGGCGCCGGAGGCTGCAAGGCAGGCTTCGGGGTTAAATCATCTCTCATGGGTGCGATGCGCCAAATTGGCAGGTAAGTTATAGCCGACCGAGAAGCGATGGCTTGCGTTTGCCAAAACCCCTGCCGGGATGAAGGCGTAATCAAAATTGATGTTGCCTGCTTTTATACCAAAGCCCATGCTCAGGGTGGAGATGACCCCGAGGCTGGATGCTGTCAGGGTGTTGAAGCCCGCGCGCAAAGCCCCTTTGAAATTCTTATCTATTTCCAGGGCGTATTCCGCGCCCACAGCGCCATGCATGATGTTGTTTGAGGGCAGGATAATGTCGCCTGACAATCTCAGGGGGGAGATCGGGTAAACCGCGCCTCCCATGCGCAATCTCAGCGGCAGCGGGTCGCGCCGCTGGTCGAATTTCTGTCCCCGGCCCATGTTTTGGGCCGTAAATCCCAGATCATAAGGATAATGGGCGTTGCTAATTTTGGCCTGGACGCCCAAATCGGCCGAATAGCCGTCGGCTTTCAGGAAATAGTTGGAATGAATCCAGCGGCCGCCGATGCCCATGCTGACGTCCATATCGTTATCGGAAAGATCATAAATGGACTGCCCCCAGCCTAATTCGGCGATATAATCACGCGGACTGAAACTGCCCAGACTGTTGCCCGCCAAGTCCGTCTGGCTTATGGTGCCTAGATTGCGGGTGCGCAAGCCTCCGGCGAGCACGGAACTCTCGTTAATGCGATGAGCCGCGGTGGCCGATTGATAGTTGATGTCGCCGACATGCCTGGCGTAGTTGGCCGAAGCCGAGAAGCGCGTCACGCGGGTGAGTCCCGCCGGGTTCCAATAGAGAGAATCGGCGTCGTTGGTGAGCGCGGTGTAAGCGCCCCCCAAGGCGATGCCGCGCGCGCCCAAATCGAACATAAGGAATTCCGATCCTTTCGTGCCGACGGCTTGTTTGCTGAAATCATTGGCGCCGGCGGCGCCGGCCGGCAAGTTCCCCGCCAGAAAGACGGCAAGCGCGGCCGCGGCACGCGCAAGGCTCATCGGAGCACCGCCACCTTGAAGATTTGCTTAGACCCGCCCGCCTCGATCACGGCCATATAAATCCCGCTGGCGGCGTTGCGCCCGGACTTGTTTGTTCCGTTCCAGGTCAGCAGGCCCGAGGCATTGGCGACATCCTCAAAAATGAGTTCCCCCCGCGAAGTAAAGAGGCGCACCCGTGCCGCGGCAGGCAGGGCGGAAAAGGTTACGAAGCCTTGGCCCCGGCTGGGGTAAAAGGGATTGGGGAAGATCAGGGCTGAATCAAGGGTGGAGGCGGGCGCCACCTGGACCACTTGGAATTGGGAAAGATGGTTGAGCTGGGCCGTGAGGGTTTTCGCGGCTGTGTCCACCGTGGTCTTAAGAGGCACGCAGCGCCCGCTGGCATCGACCCGCATCAGGGCGGCTTGGCTGGCGGCAGCGCCTCCCAACTGCGCGTTGGTATACGAGAGATTCAGGTAAATGGGCCCGACCGGCTGAAGCGTGGGCGCCGGCGTGAGCGAAACGCCGATGGAGGTTCCCAGGGTCCCGCAAGGAGAGGGCGGAATGGTGATCGATGAAATAGTGATGAAGGTATTGGACGGAAAGGCGTTGGCCGCAACGCGCAGGCTCACGACGCGGCCGTCGCCGAGCGTTCCCGTGAGGGTTGTGTCCTGGTTGGCGATCACGGGCCCGCCGACGGAGCCCACGGCCACCCCGCCGTTAAACGGAGCCGTCGTGATCGAATTGGAGAACGCCGTGAGCGCCCCATCGGCGTTCTGAGCCGCGACGCGGATGGCATAAGTCGTCCCCGTCATCAAGCCGGAGATGACCAAAGCAGTCTGGTTGGAGAGAGCGGAAAAGGCCAGGGGCGTGGAGATGTTGCTTATAAAGCCATCGCTTGAATAGGTTACCTGGTAAGTCGCCGAGGAGGAGTTATTATTCGCGTCCCAGGCTACCGAGATGGAGTTTGGAGTTGTTCCCAGCACCCTCAAGTTAATCGGAGGGTTTGCCAAGGTCGAAATCCGCCCCAACGCAAGGAAACCCGAGGGTATGCCATCGCCGTTTAAGGCCCTGACCGCCAAATCCAAGACGGTGGCCGGCGGTTCGATGCCGCTGATCTGTCCCGCGAAACTTGCAGTGGTAACGGTGCTTAGGGCCACCCCGGCGAAGCTCGCGACCAGCTCATATCGAGTGCCCAGAGGATTGCCGCCGGCTGCCCAAACGACGCCCACTCCGCCGGTGCTGACGGAGACAAGAGCGGGAGACACCAAGGCCGGAGTGGCCGCCAGGGTGTAGATTGTGGGTGAATGAGTTAGGGGCCCTTCCGCCATGGTCACGGCGGCGACTATGACCGAGCGCATGGAATTGGTTGACAAGTTTACGTCATTATATACGTTGGAATTGGAGGTTCCTATCAAAGCCCCATTAGTGGCGTTATAAATATTGTAGAGGCTGACCCCGCCCGGATCAGGCCAGTTCCATTGGATTACCGAGGGGCTTTGGGCCGTTGCCGTTATGGCGGAGATGGGAGCCCTGGTCATGGTCGAGACGACGGCGCTGAAGCTGGAAGGAAGGCCGAAGCCGTTAAAAGCCCGGAGGCGGAAATAATAAGTGGTATTGAAGCGCAGCGAGTCGACGACGACGGAATGCGAGGTGATCTGCAATACGGTAGGGATCGGGGTAGAGAAATTCGCGACGAAATTATCGGTTGAATCCGAAATCTCATAAACGGTTCCTGAGGCGTTATTATTCGCATCCCAGCTCAGAGTCACTCTATCGGCGGCCACCTCCGATATGGAAATATTAATTGGCACCGTGGATAGGGAATAGAAAGTGGAGGAAAGAGCCAAGGGGCCGTCGCCGCTGAGGGTATAGGCCGCGACCATGATCAGAGCCGTGGTATTGGGCGCAAGAGCGGTTTGCAGGAAGCTGGGAGCGGCGGAAACCGGGGCGGTTCCCAAAATGATGCCGTTAGTGGCGGAATAAATATTATAGCCGTCCAGAGGCGCGGCTACGGCGTTCCAAGACCATAAAATGGTGGTGGAAGAGACTGTCCCGGGATTTGGGGTAAGCCCCGTGGGAGCCGCGCTCGGTTTAGGCGGGCCGGCCTGGATTATGAGGCTATCGGAAAATTGCGCATTGGCCCCGGTTCTCAAATGATACCAGCCGTAGGGCACGCGGATGCCGTCGGCCGGATAAGACGGCAGCTGCACCGTGATCGAGGAGTCCACCTTGCTCCAAAGATTGGCCGTGTTGCTGTATATCCGGGTGGTCAGGTCGATCAAAAAGCCGCCGCTTCCCTGCGAGCCCGTGCCGCCGGAATGCTCCACGCTTTGAAGCAGCAGCCTGGGCTGATGGTGTTCGGAATTGGCGCTGGCCGCTCCTCCCCCGGCGGCTTCGCTGAAGCCGGCGAACTTCTTGCCGATCACGGTCAGGAATTTCCCCTCCCCAAGCTGGGGCAAATCCACGGCCGTAATCGACGATTTTCTCAGGCTGGGAGGGGCGCCCACGCTGACAGCGTCGGGCGTGCCGGACAAATAGCGGAAATTCGTGCCGGCCAGAAAAGTGGTTCCGTTGCTTCCCCCGATCGCGTATAAATTTCCGTCTCGCCCGAGCACCATGGCATGGTAGGCGCGGGGCGTGGAGAATTTTCCCATGACTCCCCATGT
>MGUO01000024.1:7195-8719 GCA_001800015.1 Elusimicrobia bacterium RIFCSPHIGHO2_02_FULL_57_9 | reverse complement strand
GTTGTGGCTCCTCCCGCCACAACGACGACCCCGTTGGGCAGCAAAGTCGCCGTATGGTTAAGCCGGGGGATGCTCAAAGGCAGGTTGTTGGCCCAGCTATCCGTCAAGGGGTTGTATATAAAAGAATGGGTGACTTCGCCGAATCCTTCATTGCCTCCGGTGGTTAAAACCCGGCCGTCAGGCAGCATGGTCGCCCTATGAGCATAGAGGCGATTGGGAAGATCGGATTTGGCGGTCCAGGTATTGGCGGCCGGATCGTAGATTTCCACGCTCTTCAAAACGCCGGTGGCGTTAAGCCCTCCCGTCACCAGAACCTTGCCGTCGGCCGTGAGCGAGGCGGTATGCAGGGAGCGCGCCGTGTTCATGGAGGCCGCGCTTCTCCAAAAACCCATGGTCGAAACATAGATTTCGGCCGTGTTAAGGTAAGAGCCGTTTGGATTAACATAGCCGCCGGTAACTAGAACGTTGCCGTCGGCCAGCAGCACGGCGGCATGATTGCTGCGCGAACTTGACATGGGTTGGGTGCCCACCCAGAAGCGCGTATCCGGATAATAAATTTCGGCGCGATTAATAGTGCCCGTGCTGGTAGGGCTGGTAGAGAAGCCCCCGGCTACCAAAACGCGGCCGTTGGGAAGCAAGGTCGCCGTATGCAAGTTGCGAGCGTCCTGCATTTTGTTTGCGGTGAGGGTATAGGTTTGGGTCAGGGGATCAAAGGTTTCCGAGTTCTTCAACAGATTAGGGCCGTTGCTTCCGCCTGCGACCAATATCCTGCCGTCCGGCAGCAGGGTTGCGGTATGATTGGCCCGCGGGGTGCTCATCGCAGCGCCCGCATTCCAGAATTCAAAGGAATCCGGATAGGTTCCTCCCAGCCCCCTGGTCATATGCGGGCCAAGGCAATTGGCGCCGCAAGTTTGGCCTCCCGCGACAAACAGCTCGCCTGTCGGGGTCAGGGTCGCGGTATGGTTATAGCGGCCCACCACGCTGCGCACGCTTCCGTTAAAGGTCCATTGGTTGGATTGGGGGTTATAAATTTCTTCGTCGCCGAATATCATGCTCCGGATGATCACCGTGGCCGTGTCAACCTTGAATTG
This sequence comes from Elusimicrobia bacterium RIFCSPHIGHO2_02_FULL_57_9, assembly GCA_001800015.1. GTDB lineage: Bacteria > Elusimicrobiota > Elusimicrobia > UBA1565 > UBA9628 > O2-02-FULL-57-9. The sequence continues at coordinate 7,628 of MGUO01000024.1, read as the reverse complement.
GGCGTCCGCGAGGTTCACGCGGTCCACCACGAATGTCATGACTCCTGTCATGGAGATAAGATTTTCTCCCGATGAGCCGATGCTCGGTCCGACCGAAGCTGCGGTAAGAGCCTGGACGGTTCCGCTTAAGGCGGTAAAGCTGGCGTTAAAAATGATCTGGCCTCCCCCGCTGCCGTCGGAAGCAACGGTTGGGGCGCCGGCGATGGGCGTTGAGGCCACATCGATTGAAATTGAGGCCGTGTTTCCGATGACAATTTGCCCATTGGAGAGCACGATATTGCCGCTGGATATCTGCCCTCCGATATAGGCTGCTGGAAGCCTGGTTACCTTGAGGACCATTTTGAGGGCGCCCCCGGTAATCGAGGCGGGAGGATCATTCTCGGTTACCGCGCCGGAGGCGTTGACCCAGCTGCCTGCGGACAGGAAGGAATCG
>MGUO01000024.1:0-7188 GCA_001800015.1 Elusimicrobia bacterium RIFCSPHIGHO2_02_FULL_57_9 | reverse complement strand
TGACATTCATGGGATCGAAGAAATATTGGCCTACAGGCGTGATAGGGAATGTTGTCGTGATTTTGCCGCAGTTTGTGCCGTCGCAGCCGACGCTCGTTCCCCTCAAGTTGACGGTGGCGGTAAATACCGAGTTTTCCAGGCCGGGAGGCAGGACCGCCCGGCCTCCGGCGAAAGTGATTGAGGGGCTGGAAAAGAGCACCATGCCGTTTTCAATGATTCCCGAGGCCTCCACGGAAAGCCGGAAATCCACGGGCAGCAGCAGCGTGCCGCCGGTGATATTCATGGTGGAAAGAACGTCGGGAAAACTGCCCGTGGCGAAAGAGCTCGCGCCCAAAACTCCCGAGAGGTTGGCGTAGGAAGTGGTGATATTGCCCAGTCCTCCGTACACCATGACCCTGCCGTCCGCATCCAGGGTGGAGGTGTGATAGAGCTTTCTTTCCTGCATCGGGGCTGCGGGGCTGATTTGATCGGCGATGGGATCGTAAATTTCGACGGTTTGGAGCATCCCCCTGTTTTCCAGCAAATTAGCCTCGTTGGCTCCGCCGGCGATAAGCACCTTTCCGTTCCCCATCAAGGCGGCGGTGTGATTGGCTCTGCGTTGTATTAGGCTACGAGAGGAGCCGAAGCCGTTCGAGGCGGGGTTATAGATTTCCGTGGTGACGATATAGTCCGTGACCGAGCAGGTAGGGCAAAGACTAGGATCAAAGCCGCCGGCGAAAAATACCCGTCCATCCGAGAGCATGGTGGCCGTATGCAGGGAACGCGGGATGGACATGGAGGGAGCAGAGCCCGAGAAGCTGCCCGGCGCCGAGGCGCAGGTTGGGTCGGCCGCGGCCGGGGTGTAAATCTCGCAGGTTTGGACCACCGTGCCCGAATTATTTTGGCCGCCGCAAATAAGCACCCTGCCGCCTTGCGCAGCGTCCCTGAGCAATGTCGCTGTGTGGTTGAAGCGGCCCCCGGTATCGCTCATGGCAAGGGCGCCGTGCCAGCAATTGCCTATCGGATTATAGACAGTGGCTGTGTTCAACACGCCGCCGCCATTGACTCCCCCCGCGACCAAGACCTCGCCGTTGGGCAGCAAGGTCGCCGTATGCGAGGCGCGGGCCACGCTCCCCGGTAAAGGGGCTGCGTCCATAAGGCCCCCGGTATGCTGCAGCAAAACCTGCGCGCTGGTGGTGTAAGTCGTCACCGTGTCCTGCCCTCCGACGACCAGAATGTTGCCGTCCGGAAGCAGGGTCGATGTATGGGCGTATCTGCTGGTGAAAGCAACTCCCCAGACGGGCGAGGATACAAGCAGGGCGGCCAAGAAGGGGGCGGCGGTTTTGCAGCGCAATGAAGTCAAATGCATAGGAGTTCCGCAGCATGCGGAGAGCCGCGGACTTGCGCTCAGGGTAACAGAGGGTTGTTACAAAAACAATAACTAAATATTGAAGAAAAGCTTATGGGGAAACGGCGATGACGGAGGCGCTGCGGTCGGTGTTCTCGTTTTTCGGATCCAGGGTTTTTTTACCGTCAACCCAGAAATAATAGCGATAGGTGTTAGGCGTCAAGTACAGGGTTGTCTTCCAGACGTCGTCGCCGTTTTTGACCATGCGCTTCCTGCCGCCGCCCCGCACCAGAAATGCTCCGCCGATCTCTACTGCTTTGGCGCGAGGAGAGCGCAATTTGAACTCAACGGGAATCGCCTTGACCGCCTCCAGCTCTTGCGGCTGGGCGCTCTGGCGCCGCGGAGCTTCCGAGATCAGCGAAGGCTTGGGCGGTGTGATGGCATTGGATGTTTTTTTGGCGGGCGGCGTCTCGGTGGGCTTAGGCTCGGGGGCCGGGGCCGCTGCGCTTTCGACTTTAGGCGGCTCCACGGGTTTTGGGGTCCTGGCTTTTTTATGAACGATGGGCGCAGGCGCGGGAGTTTGCCAATGCTGATAGACCTTGGCCGCCAAGGCGCCGCCGAATATAATGACAAGGAACGAATCCAGCACCAACAGCACCGCCCAGATCTTTTGGCTGCGGGCGGCGGCTAGATTCTCGGAGCTCATAATCGTCACGGGGCGAAGCGCGACATTATATTCTGCCAAAGTCCCTGCTCTCGGAGCAAGAATTCGCCCACCTCGCGCACGGCCCCTTGGCCGCCGCAGCGGCTTGTGACATGATGCGCGGCCGCCTTGACCTCGGGCCGGGCGTTTGAAACCGCGACGGCAAGGCCGGCGGCGCGCAGCACGGGTATGTCGGGCAGGTCGTCGCCGATATAAAGGGTTTGCGCGGCGTTTACGCCGGCGTCCCGGCAGATTTCCTCGAAAACCGCTATTTTATCCAGCCGGCCTTGATAGATGTAGCGGGCCTTCAGCAATTTGAGCCGCTCATCCATTCCCTGAGACTGGCGGCCGCTGATAAATCCGGTTTTAATTCCCGCATCGGCCAGCCAGGCCAGGGCGATGGAGTCCTGGGAATTGACCCCCTTAAATTCCACCAGCTTGCCCCGCGAGTCCACGAAGTGGAAAATGACGCCGTTGGTAAGAACCCCGTCGATGTCCATAAGCGCCACTTTGACGTTTTTGGCCCGCTTCTTTAAATTCTCAAGGCTTAATTTAGGCATGCCTAGGCGTTAATAATATCGAGTTGCGTCAGGGCGTTGGCCAAGGCCTGCAGCGAGCCTGTTTTCGAGGGCCCTAATTCCAGTCGCAAAATCCGCCGGCCGGCCTTGATCATGGCGGTGAAATCCCCCTGGGCTTGGGCGCGGCATAGAGTGGAAAAGCTGAAGGGTTGTCCGGGTATGGGTTCGATATCTTGCGGCGATTCGACAAGCTCAAGGAACAGTCCGCGGCTGCCTCCGCCTTTGTAAAACTGCCCCGTGGAGTGAAGATAGCGCGGGCCGTAGTCCAGTCTGATCGCGGCCGCGCTCAGCGGCCGGATAAGGCCGAGGATTTTTTCCAGCAGAAGATGGTTGTTCTCATCCGGGTTGACATAGGCCAGAAGCGCGAAATAATCGCCGGGCGCCAAGCGGGACAAATGCGCGCCAAGGACCTTGGCTAGAGGCCATTGCACCCCTTTCAGGTTCTGCATGAGCTGCGGATCGGCGAAGGCGGACAGTCCCCCGGCCCGGAAATCGGCGTTTTCGCGCGGCAGCTTTCCTTTCTTATCCAAGGTTTCCAAAAGAAGCTTGGTTTGATCTTTGGCGGACTGCACGTCGGGCTGGTCAAAGGGATTAAGTTCTAGCAAGAATCCCGCCGCGGCCGTGGCCGCTTCCCAAATGAAGAATTGGCCTCCCAAATCATAGACGTCCTTCAGTTTCATGGCAAGAGCCGGTTGGCGAGAAGGCGAACTATCCAAGCCGACGAAGAACCTGTCCGCGCCGTAATGGTGCGGCGGCGGCTCGTTAAAGACGGGAAGAATGCCCTTGCCCTCCTTGCCGGTTGATTCGGCAACCAACTGCTCGATCCACAGGCCGAAAGAGCCCAGGGCGGGCGAAAGCATTAGAGTCAGCTTGTCTTGTCCCTGCTTGGCGCTTTCACCTAAAACCGCGCCGAGTTTAAGGGCCATGGACTGGCCGCCGGAGGCGGAAAAAGTTTCTTCTTGGGCCCGGCGCGCGCGTTTAAGCAGCTGCTCTATGTTGATCCCCATTAGGGCTGCCGGCACCAAGCCGAAATAGGATAGAACGCTGAAGCGCCCCCCCACATCGGATGGATTAAGAAAAACTTTCCGAAATCCCAGGGAGTGGGCCAATTTCTCCAGTGATGTTCCAGGGTCGGTGATGGCTATGAACTGCTTTCCCGCCTGTTTGCCGCGGGCCTTTAAGATCAGGGAATAGAAATGATTCATGAAGCAGTTGGGCTCGATGGTGGAGCCGGATTTGCTGGACACGATGAAAAGCGAGCTGTTCAGGTCTATTCGCGAGCCTAGGGAGGCGACGGCGTCGGGATGCGTGGTGTCAAGCACTTCTAGCCGGGGATGGCCGGGCGCCTGGGGAAAGCAGTTCCGGAACACTTCGCAGGCCAAGGAGGAGCCCCCCATGCCTAATACCACCGCGTGCGTGAATTTTTCCGCGCAAATCTCAGCGGCGAAACTGCGGATGGGGCCTGCGGCCATGCTACGGGGCAGATCCAGCCAGCCCAGGCAATGGCGGATGATTTTTTGATGCTCTTTATCCCCGCTCTTCCACAAAGTAGGATCTTTCTGCCGCAGCCGCTTAAAGAAGTCGGCGGGAAATGGGCGAGATGTCATCTCCGGCTTGAAAATTCCTTTTCCATGGCGATGACCTTGTCGCGCCGGCGCACGTGGCGCTTAAGCCCCGAGAATTCGGCGTTGAGCCAGACTTTTAAAATTTCCACCGCCAGCTCCGAGCCGATCACGCGCGCGCCCATGCAGAGAACGTTGACGTCGTCATCCTCCACGCCCTGGCGGGCTGAAAATGTGTCATGGCAGAGCCCGGCGCGAATCCCGGGCATTTTATTGGCGGCGACGCTGGCTCCCACGCCGCTGCCGCAGATAATGACGCCCCGCTCGGCTTGTCGGCCAACGACGGCTTGAGCGACCTTGCGCGCGTAATCCGGGTAGTCCGCCGCTTCCGGGCCATCCACGCCCATATTAAGAACCTGATGTCCCCATTTCTCAAGAATGCCGTGCAAATGGCGTTTGAGCTCGTATCCGCCGTGATCGGCGCCCAGCGCGATTTTCATGCCCTGATTCTACTAACTTTTGACTACTTTAACCTTGCCGCGGCGATTTCAGAAGCGAGGCTCGGGGAGTGAGCAATGAAACGGCGGTTGTGTTTTTTTAGGGCGCGCAGAAAGCCGTCGCGAAAATTTTTATCTTTAAAAAGCCCGCCATGCCAGGAAACCGGAATTGGTCCGTGGAAGTCGAGGCGGCGGCTGAGTTCTTGGGCGAGATCGGCAAGCTTCTCAGCCGCCTGCCGCAAGAGCGCGCGCGCCCGAGCGTCCTGCCGGGCCCAGCGGAAAACAAATCTAGTCAGCCCGGCGATTTGGCGCACCGGATCGGCTCCGTGAGCTAGGCGCAGGGCCAGTCCCTCGGGCCAACGTTGGGCGAGCCCCTGATTTTTCAGAGCTTGGCGCCCAATCCAGAAAGCCGAACCCTCATCGCCTAACAGCGGGCCTAATCCTCCAATGCGCAGAAGGCATTTTTTGTCATCGCGCCCCAAAGCGACCGAGCCCGTCCCTCCGATTAGCAGGATGCCGGCCCCGCCGTTGAACGCTGCGCCGTGGGCCAGTTCCAGGTCGGACATGACGCGCACCTGTTTGGCCATGCCGCGCAGGGAAGATTTTAAGCGCCTGCGCTCCTCTCCCCTCCAAATTCCGCAGCAGCCCGCGGTCAGATGTTGCAGGCGGCCGATGCGCCAGGATTTATCGAGCTTGGAAAGGACCGCGAGGAGGTTGGTCCAACGGATCGCCGGCAGTCGCCGGCGCTTCAATATTTTCCCGCTGGAATCAGCCAGGCAAAGCCGCATCCAGGTCCCGCCCAGATCCACCCCCAGGCTGCGGCCGGCCGTCCCTCGGGGGCAGCCGGGTACACTCATCTTACCAGGCCTAAACGGATCAATTTTTTTGCTAAAAAATAGATGTCCTGTCGATCCCCCTCTTTTCTTAAGCCTGTTGCGACAACAAGCACTAGAAGCCGCTTGTTTTGAGTCCGGTAAATAATGCGATAGCGCTGGCCCGCGGCCCTGAGGCTGCGGTATCCCGCGAGTTCCCCGCTCAGGGGTTTGCCTTGTTTTTCTGGGTAGTGGGCCAACCCGTCTATTCTCTGCGCGATCTTCTCGCGGATTCGACGATCCGTGATAGCGGCGAGCATGTCTTGGGCGGTGGGAGTGAGACGGATGTTCCAGGTCACAAGCCCAATCGGCGTTTTACTTTATTCCAGGGGATGGTCTTCCCCGATGACGCCTCCTTGATGCTGGCGCGAAGGGCTTTCATGAGCTGCGGATTCGCCATGATTTCCAAGGTTTCCATGATGCTTTCATAGAGTTCCCAAGGAACGATGGCTAAAACGGGCTTGCCATGGCGGGTGACGGTCAGGGATTGGGGGATTGCGCCCCTTCCTAATTTATCCGGAATATGCAGAAATTTCGACCTAGCTTGGGTTATGGTGAGAGTGTTTTCCATGCTTGCCCCTAATGCTCATACTACTGTACATCCTCATGGACGTTTTGTCAATAGCGCGATGACGAGCGCGATGACGAGTGTCGCGACGACGAGGCGGTCAGTAAACCAGCCGCGCCAGCTGCGTGCCCGGGAAATAGGATTTGATGATCGCGGCGTAGTCCTGTCCCGCTTCGGCGCGGCCCATGGCGCCCGACTGGCATAAGCCGACGCCATGGCCCCAGCCTCCGCCGTAGAAGACCAGGGTTTTCGGCTTGCCCTGCGCGTCGTATTCGGTTTCCATGATAAAGAGAGTGCTGCGCAGCGATCCGATCCCCAGCAAGCCGCGTATCTGCAGCTCCGAATCTATCTTGACATTGCGCCGGCTGCCCTTGATGAGCATGACGTTTACGTTTCCCGACGGCGAGCGCCGCAAGGGGCGCAGGCCGATCAGTTTGCCGATTTTAATTTTGCGGTTTATTTTCTCTTCCAGGTCATTGAAAGCGATCACGCGATTCCAGCGGAAATGGGAGGGATGCACATAGCCGGAAGGCCGGCAGTAGGCCTTGGGCCAGGAGGTCAGCCAGGCCTTGAGCTCCCAGGGCGAGCGCAGCGATTGCGGATAGTCCGCGTCCGGCCCTCCCCGCCAATAGGGGATATCCCCCCAGCCGGTGACTTCGCCTCCGGCCTGGGTGTGCCCGCCGCAATTGGAGCAATAAATCGTATAGGCGATTTTGCCGTTGTAAGTGACGACATGCCCGCGCGTGGCGTCCACCACCTGGCGCGATCTCGGGCTTTCCGCCCTGACTCCCGCGTAAACCTGGCAGTGCTGCTGGTTGCAGAGATCGAAGCCCTCCTTGCGATGGCGGCGCAGGAACTTTTTGATATAGAGGCCGTGGCTGCGCGCCAGCACGGCCTGGGCCTTGAGGGCTTCCAGGGGAGATCGAATCGGCATTTCCACCGAGATGACTCCGTGGGTGTAGTTCTCGAGGTCGAGGATATTGACCAGCCGCAGCTGCGAGCGCCATGGCGCGATTTCAAGCTGCCCGCGCAGGACATTGGCGCCGACCGATTCATCGAGGGTGATTACGCTTTTGGGATC
>MGUO01000023.1 GCA_001800015.1 Elusimicrobia bacterium RIFCSPHIGHO2_02_FULL_57_9 | reverse complement strand
CCGCCGAGAGCTTAAGGCCGAAGGCCTTAGCCAGGCCGAAATGCTTGGTTTGGCCGACGGCTTTGATCACTCTGTCGCATTTAACGATAAATTTGGAATTGGGAATACCGGAGAGCGAATTTCCTTTGAGCTTGGTTTTGAGGAATTCGATTCCCTCCACCGATTCCTTTCCCAACACACGGATGGGCGCTGAATTCCAAAGGAATTCAGCGCCATCGGTCTGCGCAAGCTTATATTCAAATGGATAAGCCCCCATTTCCCCGGGTCCGCGGCGGTAAGCCATGATGACCTTGGCCGCGCCCGTTCGTTTGGATTGGGTGACGGCGTCGATGGATGTGTTGCCCGCGCCGATAACGACGGTGGCCTTGCTTTTGCCCAATGGTTTAAGATTTCGGTCTTTCACGTAACGGATAAAAGAAAGCGCGTCCCAAACTCCCCTTAGGTCTTCGCCCGGAATTCCCAACAAATGGGTCTCGCCCAGGCCGATGCCGATAAAAACAGCCGAGAAATCCCTCAGCAATTGCTCCGTGCCGACGTCTTTCCCGATTTCTTTGCCCATATTAACGTCGATGCCCAGGGCGAATATGCGCTTAATCTCATCCAGGGAGATTTTCTGGGTCATCTTGTATTCGGCGATCCCGTAAGTGTTAAGCCCCCCCGCCAGCTTGCGTTTCTCAAACAAAGAAACGGCATAACCCAGACGCCGCAAGTAAAGCGCGCAGGCAAGCCCGGCCGGACCGGCGCCCACCACGGCTATGCGCAGGCCGTTAGCAGGCCCGGGCTTAAAGGGCGAGATTCCCTCCTCATGCAGCCAGTCCGTGGCCCGCCTTTGCAGCCGAGCGATCTGGATCGGCTTTTCCTGCCAATCATGATAAACGCAGGCCCCCTCGCAAAGCACCTCCACCGGGCAGGCCCGGGCGCAGGAATGGCCCAGGGCATTCGCCTCAAGAATGGTTTTGGCCGAACCCTTCAGGTTGTCGGAAGCGATTTGTTTGATAAAACGGGGGATATCTATGTGCGTCGGGCAGGCCGAGATGCAGGGGGCGTCATAGCAATAAAGGCAGCGGTCGGCCTCGATGGCCGCCTCTTCCGGCCGCATGGCCGCGGAAAGCTCGGCGAAGTTCTCTTGGTATATCTTTTTTGTGGAGCGGTCCATTTTACTTTTAGGGCAGGTACTGCGCGGAGGCCTTGACGCCGGCGATCAGCGGCTCGGGATAGATTCCGAAAAAAATCACCGCTATCGTGGCGATGGCCAAGCTCCCGAATAGATAAGGCCCGATGGGAAGGGCCGCCTGGGTTTGCGCGGCCTTAAAGAACATATGATAGACGATGCGCATATAATAGTAGACGGAGACCACGCTGTTGATCACGCCGGCGGCGGCAAGAAGGTAATGCCCCGCCTGCATCGCGGAGGAGAAAATATAAAACTTGCCGATAAAGCCGGCCAAGGGCGGTATGCCCGATAGAGAAAGCAGGAAAAAGGACATGGCCAGGGCCGTGCCCAATGAGCGCCGCGCCAAGCCGTTGAAGGACTCCAAAGCGTAGGGATCAGAGTCCGGCCGGGAGTTCTCGCTTCCCACCGCCTGCGCCACGGCAAAGGCTCCGATATTCATGCCGACGTAAATAAAAGAGTAGAGCAGAATCCCCTCCAGCCCCAAGGTGTTGCCGGAAACGATGCCGATGAGCATATAGCCGGCCTGGGCGATGGAGGAATAGGCCAGAAGCCGCTTGACGTTGTTTTGGAAAAAAGCCGTGAAATTGCCGATGGTCATGGTGAGTGTCGCCAGCAGGGCGAAGAGGGCGGTTAAATCCAGCACCGAGGCGGGCAAGAGCACGCTGAATAAGCGCAGCATGGCTCCGAGCGTCGCGATTTTCGGAGCCAGGGATAAAAAGGCGGTTACCGGAATCGGCGCGCCCTCGTAGGCGTCCGGCACCCAGAAATGCATGGGCGCGATGGAGGCCTTGAAGGCAAAGCCAAGCAGAATCAATAAAATCGCCAGGATGAAAAGCGGCCCGCCGGTGTGGGCAAGGCCGATGAGGCGGGTGCCTCCGGTAAATCCGTAGAACAGGGAAATTCCATAAGCCATGACGCCCGAGGAAAAAGCGCCGAACAGGAAATACTTGACCGCCCCCTCGGTTGATTTTTTATTGCGCCGCTCAAAGCCGGTTAGGATGAACGAGGAGATGGAGATCAGCTCCAGGGCTATAAAAGTCAAAAGCAAGTCCACCGAGGAAACCAGGAACATCATGCCGCAGGAGGACAGTAGCAGCAGGCAGAGGAAAATCCCGGCATGCTTGGGCGGCAGCTCCTTGTAGTCCAGCGCCAGAAACAGGCAAAGCACCGTGGCTAGGAGCACCAAGAGCTTGAAGAACTGGCTTAAGGGATCCACCGACCACAGCGTGCCCAGCCCCTGATATTGGCCTGGATTGGAAAGCGTAAATCCGACCAGGCAGAGAACGATGATGGCGGCCAAAACCGCCAAATGGTATAAGATTCGGCTGTGCTTGGCCGCCACAAAAAGCTCGGCAATAATCAGGCCCAGGGCCATGACGGCCAGAACCATTTCAGGATAAAGCAGATGCAGGTTGATCATGCTTATTTGTTAAACAGCCCTGCCATGTGAATCATGGTGGCGTTCATGAAATCCAGGGCCCAGCGCGGCCAGAAGCCGAGAGCCACGGTCACGACCGTCAGGGGTACGACCGAAGCCAGCTCCCGGGCATTCATGTCGGACATGCCGGTCCATTTGTTGTTCATGGGACCCAGGAAGACTTTCTCGATCATGCGCAGAAAAAACGCCGCCGTGGTCAGAATGCCCAGCACGCCGATGGCCGTATAAACTTTCCAGCGCGGAAATGCCCCCAGGAAGCATAAAAATTCGCTGATAAAGCCGGCCAAGCCGGGAAGTCCCAGGGAGGCGAAACAGGCCAAGGACATCAAAGCCGCGTAAACCGGCACGCGGGCGGCCAAGCCCCCGAAAGCCGAGATATCGCGGGTGTGGGCGCGATCGTAAATCACGCCGACTAAGAGGAACAGGGAGCCCGTGATGATGCCGTGATTGACCATCTGCAGCACGGCGCCCGAAAATCCCGTCGCCGAGACGCCGGCGACGCCCAGCAAGCAATAGCCCATGTGGTTAACCGAGGAATAAGCCACCATTTTTTTCATGTCGGTCTGAGCCATGGCGCAGAGAGCGCCGTATACGATGTTAACCACCGCGATGACGATGAGCATGGGCAGAAACCATTCAAAGCCCGCCGGCAGCATCCCGTAAGAGATGCGCAGCAGGCCGTAAACGCCCATTTTAAGGAGCACCGCGGCCAGGATGACGCTGACGGCCGTGGGCGCTTCCACGTGGGCCAAAGGCAGCCAGGTATGAAACGGGAAGGCCGGAACCTTGATGGCGAAAGCGAGGTAAAAGCCCAGAAACACCAGTATCTGGAAACGAGGACTCCAGAGCGAATGGGCGTTCATTAGGGCCATCATATCGAAGGTGTTGGGCGTTGAGTTGAAGTACAGCGCCAAAATGGCTAAAAGCATGAATACCGAACCGGATAAGGTATAGAGGAAAAACTTGATGGCGGCAAATTCCTTTTTCGGCCCCCCCCAAATGCCGATTAAGAAATACATCGGGACCAGCGTCAATTCCCAGAAGAAGTAGAAAAGCACCAGATCCAGGGCCTCGAAAACGCCCAGCATGCCGGTTTCAAGCACCAGGAACCAGAAGAAATATTCCTTGATCCGTTCCTTGATGCCCAGGGAACCGATTAAGGCCAGCAAGGTCATGAAGGTGGTCAAGATCACCAAGGGCAAGGACAGGCCGTCAATACCCATGATGTAATTGACGTCCAGAGAAGGAATCCAGGGAAAGCGCTCGATGAACTGCATGGCCGGGGTGTGCTTGTCAAAGGCGGGAAGAAGCAGCAAGGAAAAAGCGAAGGAAACCGCGCCGGCGGCCAAGGAGACTATTTGAATGACCTTCTCTTTCTCCTTGGGCAGGCACAGCACGATCATCGCCGCGATAAGAGGGGTAAAAGTGATAAGGCTTAATAAGTACATTTCGAATCTCCCTGAACGCGGTAGCGTTCAGGCACTGGCGACATATAAGATTTGCTTTGTCGTCATGTGCCTAGCGTGACAATATCAACGTCGCAAAAAGACTCACCGCGATGGCGATATACATCAAATATTCTTGAACCTGGCCGCGGGAAATCAACGAGCGCAGGCCGCTGCCCACATCCACGCTTAAGTCGCCAAAGCCGTCGACGGTCCTGTCGATAAACATGGCGTCGAAGAGATTGCTGATTTCAGCGATGATTTTCGTGAGCAAGCCCCAGCCGTCGACAAAAATCTGGTCCACCACGGCCGTGTCAAACCAGAACGCCAATCGGGCCGATTTATCCGAGAAAGACACCAGGCCCAGAAAGATCTCGTCAAAGCCGTAGCGGTCTTCCAGCGCATTGAAAAGCCAAGAAAGCTTCTGTTTCAAGGATTCGGCCAGCTTAAAATCCTGGCCGCCATACAGTTTCCAGGATAATCCTATGGAACCCAGCACCAGGGCGCTCACCCCGTAATTGAGGAACAGCGCATTGACATGCGCGCCCTCGGGCTTCATTCCCTCTGGAAAGGTATAGTCCACCAAATGGGCGAAAAGGTGATTTCTTTCCAAAAGATAGCCGGAGACGATGGAAAGGAAAGCCAGGAGCAGCAAGGGGCCGGTCATAACCGCCGGGGACTCATCGGCATGATGATGCTTGACTGTGTCGCGCGGCGAGCCCAGGAAAGTCAGGAAAATCAGGCGGAACATGTAGAATGCGGTGAGCAGGGCCGCGAAAAGCAGGATGGCGAACATCAGCGGGCTATGCCCGTAAACCTTCTCCAGAATCAGTTCCTTTGAGTAGAATCCAGCCGAAGGCCAAAGGCCCGCGATGGCATAGGTGCCGATGAACATGGTCACGAAGGTGATGGGCATTTTTTTGGAAAGCCCGCCCATGTGGCGCATGTCGTTGCTGTGCACCGCGTGAATCACCGAGCCGGCGCCCAGGAAAAGCAGGGCCTTGAAGAAAGCATGGGTGGTTAAATGAAACAAGCCGGCCGTATAGCCGCCCACGCCCAGCGCGCACATCATAAAGCCCAGCTGCGAGACGGTCGAGAACGCCAGCACGCGCTTGATATCGTAGGCCACCATGGCCATGGTCGCGGCCAGCAGCGCGGTGATGAGGCCCACCCAAGCGACGGTTTCCATGGCAAGCGGGCTGGCCACGTAAATGAAATAGCATTTGGCAACCAGATAGATTCCGGCCGCCACCATGGTGGCGGCGTGGATCAAAGCTGAAACCGGCGTGGGACCTTCCATGGCGTCGGGAAGCCAGATAAACAGCGGCCATTGGGCTGATTTTCCCACCGCCCCGGCCAATAATCCCAGAGCGATCAGGGTGGCGGCCATGGGCGCCAGATACCCCCGGCTGACAAAATCCTGAATCTGCGTGATTTGAAAGCTGCCCACTTTGGTGAAAATAAACAACAGGGCCAGATAGAGTCCACAGTCGCCTAATTTTGTGGTGATAAAAGCTTTTTTCGAGGCATAGACCGGGCCCGGTTTTTCAAACCAGAAACCGATCAGCAAATAGGAGGAAACGCCGACCAGTTCCCAGCAAGCAAAAGTAACCAGGAGATTGTTGGACACAACGAGTCCCAACATGGAGGCGGTAAAAAAGGAAAGAAAGGCATAATAACGCTTGAAGCGGGGGTCGCCGTGCATATAGCTTAAGGAGTATATCTGCACCAAAGAGCTGACCAAGGTGACTACCACCAGCATCACAGCGGCCGCTCCATCGATCAAAACCCCGATAGGCATCGAATAAGAGAAGGCCTTGCCTCCAGCGTCCACTGGGAAGGAGAACCAATCCCAACTCGCCTGATAAGGCAAATGAACATGTCCGCAAGCGGCCTGCCAGAAAATGCCCAGCGCTTGGGCCAGACACCAGGCCATGGCGAGAATGCTGAGCAGGGGCATCCGGGAATGTCCGCCTTCCGAGCCTAAGAAAATGATGAGCAGGGAAGCGGCCAGGGGAATGAGCGGGATGAGATAAACGTGTTCAAGCATATCAACCCTTCAGGATGCTGAATTCCTCGACATAGACGGTCTCGGTGTTGCGGTGAATAGCCAAAACCAGGGCTAGGCCGACGACGACTTCGGCTGCGGCCACGGCGATAATGAAAAGGGCTACGGCCTGGCCGGCGACGCCCTGCGGGTGAAGAAAATGGTTGAAGGCCGCCAGATTGATATTGGCCGCGTTAAACATGAGCTCGATGGACATGAGTATGCCGATGATATTGCGTCTAGTCAGGGCCCCGAACATTCCGATTAAAAAGAGCAGGGCCCCAAGCGTCAGGTAATGGGCAAGCGAGATTTGCGCGCTCATTGCGGCGCTCCCGGGTTGTCTCTCTCAGCGCAGGAAAAGAAGACGGCGCCCAACAAGGCGGCGGTTAAGACCAGGGAGATAATTTCAAAGGGAAGCGCGTAATCCCTCATCATGAAAATTCCCAGCGGACGCGTGGTGGGAACGGGAGCCGCCTTCGCCAGGACATTAGAGAAGACCTTGATGATGCGCCAGAGCCCGGTCAGGGAAACCGCGCAGACCAAGAGTCCCGCCAGCCATTGATTGTTGACCTGGCGCAGGTGCAGGTCGGAGGCGCGGCCCAAGAGCATGACCACGAACATGATTAGAACGGCGATGCCGCCTACATAAACCAGAATTTGGCCGGCAAAAAGGAAATCAGCCCCCAGCGCGGCGTATAACCCGGCCACCGCGGCCAAGCTCAGGCCGAGAAACAGCGCCGAATGCACGGTGTTGCGCAGGGTCACGACCAAGAGCGCCGAGATCAACGCCAGGCCCGCCATGGAATAAAACGCGAAGCTCGCCAGAGTCATCTTCGGGAGTGCACCTCTTGAATGGAAATTTGTCCTTCGGGATCCTTGAAAATCTTTTCCTTGCGATTCCAGTATTTGCCGATATAATTGATCCCCGCCTTCCAGCAGCGGACCATCTCATCGCGGGTGTAGAATACCACCTCGTAATCAAGCGAATGCCAGACGGCCTTGGGCTTGGTGGGGCAGACCTCCTCGCAGAGGCGGCAGAAATTGCATTTGCCGAAGTCGATGCTGTACCAATCCACCTTGGCGATCTTTTTCTTGGTTTGGGGATTCGTCGCGTTCTCAAGCTGGATGCAGGCCGAAGGGCAGGCCTTCACGCAAAGGTTGCAGGAGATGCAGGTTTCCGCATCGAAAAGAAGCGCCCCGCGGAATTTCTCGTAAGGCACCAGTTTTTCCGTGGGATAATGGATGGTGATGGAGGGCTTAAACAAGTACTTCAAAGTGATGGCCATTCCCTGGAGGAGGGCCCAGGCGGCGGTGAATACAGTCCTAAAATAGGCGATCATGAAAGATAAAGAAGCGCAGCTGCGGCGAATGCGATATTCGCGAAAGACCAGGGCAGCAGGAATTTCCAGTTAAAATCCATCAGCTGATCGGCCCGGAAGCGCGGGAAGGTCCAGCGCACCCAGAGGAAAACAAACATCATGGCCATGGCCTTGCCCAGCATCCATATCCAACTGGGAATAATCTCCAAGCCCGGCAGGGGAGCCGCCCCCCCTCCCAAGAAAAAGGTGGCCAGCAAGAAACAAGCCAGGAGCACGTAACCGTATTCAGTCAGAAAAAACATGGACCATTTCATGCCCGAATATTCGGTATGAAAGCCGCTGACCAGCTCGGATTCGGCTTCGGGGATGTCGAAGGGCGTGCGGTTGGTCTCGGCCACGGAGGCGATCAGAAAAATGATAAAAGCCAATTGCCCGACCAGCGGATAAAAGATAAACCACTTGGGGATAAAGCCCAGCCAATATCCGGCCTGCGCGTGAGCGATGACCGAGAGATCAAGCGAGCCCGAAAACATGATCACGGGCACGACCGAGAAGCCGCGCGGCAACTCGTAGCTCACCAATTGAGCCGTGGCGCGCAGGCCCCCTAAAAGCGAGTATTTATTGCCCGAGGCCCAGCCGCCCATGACCACTCCGATAACCGAGATGCCCGCGAAGGCAAAAATATAGAGCACGCCGACATCGATGTCGGCTGCGGCAAGCTGGGAGCCGAATGAGACCGGAGCGAAGGCGATGATAACCGGAACAACCACGATGGCGGGCGCTAAGGCATGCACCCATTTATCGGCCACGGCGGGCGTAATGTCTTCTTTAAGGAGCAGCTTGATGCCGTCTAAAATGGTCTGCGCCCAGCCGTGAAAGCCTCCCGCATAGGTTGGGCCGACCCGAGATTGGATATGTGCCGAGATTTTCCGTTCCCACCAAACGGCCCAGAGTCCGTTAATGAGCACCACATGCAAAATGATGAGCGCCTTGATCATGATCCATGTCGCTTCCGTCGCGGTCTGCGGCAGCCCCCCGGCTGAGGCGACGGAGGCAATCAGCTGATAAAGGGTATCGCCTAAAGGAGCCAGCTCGCCTATCATCCAACCCGTAGCAAATATTGCTCCAATAATCCCGATCAACAACATCGCGCCGCGGCGATAAGCCGGGCTTGCCCAAGGGTTGGCCCAGACTTCAGTCGGCCAATAGCGGGTATCCTTAAGGAGGCGGCCGTTTTTTTCGTTGAAAACTGGATCGGGGATGACCTTCTTCGGGGGTGGAGCCTGCCCGCTGCCGCTCGCTGTCATCTATCCACCTCCCCCAGCACGATATCAATGGAGCCCAGGATGGCGATGACATCCGACACCTTGTTGCCAACCAGCATTTCCTGCAAGATGGCTAGGTTTATGAAGGAAGGCGCGCGCACATGCATGCGATAAGGGCTGGCCTGGCCGTCCGAGACCAGATAAATGCCAAGGTCGCCGCGGGCTCCCTCCACGTGGGCGTAAGCCTCGCCGGCAGCGGGTTTGGGGACCTTGGCTACGCCCATGGCCATGAACTCGCCGGGGGGAAGCGTGGCCAGGACCTGCTCGCAAAGACGCACGGATTGGCGCATTTCCGAGACCCGGCAAAAGTAGCGGTCCCAACAGGAGCCGGATTTGCCCAGGGGCACTTCAAAATCGTATTGCTCGTAGCCGCAATAGGGATCGGCCTTGCGCACATCGTAGTTGACGCCTGAGCCGCGCAGATTAGGCCCGGAAAGGCCCCAATTCACAGCCACCTCCGCCGCAATTTTCCCCACTTCCCGGGTGCGGACCATAAAAATCGGGTTATAGGTCAGCAGGGTGTCGTATTCATCCAGACGCGGCTTGAAATACTCGATGAATTCCTTGGTCTTGGCGATCCAGTTATCGCCCACGTCGACCATGACGCCGCCGAGACGAATGTAGTTGTAGGTCAGCCGGGCGCCGCAGCACATTTCAAACAAATCCAGCACCATTTCCCGCTCGCGGAAGGCGTACAAAAACGGTGTGAAAGCCCCGAGGTCGATGCCGTAGGTCCCGAAAAAAAGCAGGTGGCTGGCGATGCGGTTAAGCTCGCACATAAGCACGCGCAGGGCTTTGGCGCGCGGCGGAATTTTAAGGCCCATTAATTTTTCGGCGGCCAGGCAGAAGACCAGATTGTTGGGCATGGCCGAAACATAATCCCAGCGATCGGTTAAAACCACGCAATGATGATAGCCCCGCACCTCGGCCAACTTAGAGGTGCCCCGGTGCAGATAGCCTATATCCGGAACCGCCTTGGTGATCACCTCGCCATCGATGGTCAAGCCTACGCGCAGCACGCCATGGGTGGAAGGATGCTGCGGGCCCAGATTGACGAAAAGAGTGTCGGTTTTAACCCCCGCCAAGGGGCTAGTCCTCGTCATATTTATCCTTCACGTGAACGTAATCCTTGCGCAGCGGGTGGCCCACGGTAAAATCGGGAGTCAGAATCTTGATCAGGTTGGGATGGCCTGCAAAGCGAATGCCCATCAAATCGAAAACTTCGCGCTCCTGCCAGTCCGCGGCCTTAAAAAGGCCGGTCAAGCTCGGCGCTTCGGCGTTGTCCCGAGGGATTTCCAGGCGCAGGAAAACGCGGATTTTTTCCTTGATGTTCGCCAAAACCCAGAGCAGCTCGAAAACGGGACGATAATGAACTCCGGGGGTAGCCCCCGGCATGTTTTGAGGCGTAGCTCCTTCCGGCAAAAAAACATTAGGGTTGGGATTGCGGATATAACCCTCGGGCTTTACCGGCCCCAGCCAATCCGTGGCGCTGACTATTTCAAAATAATCGAAGCCCAGCTCGTTTTTGAGAATTTCGGCCACGACAGGCAGATCCGAAGCGGATTTAAGGCGCATGGTAACGTAATCCTTGACCCCGACGGCCGACTTCTCAAGCTGGGGAAGCTGAGCGGACAGCCGGGAGAGGAGTTCTTCTTGCGTCATGCCTGCGCGGGCTCCTGCGGGGCATTAATATCCCGGCTGCCTTTCTCCTGCTGAGGGGAAGCCCCGGCTCCCTCGGCCAGTTTCATCTTGGCGATTTTTTCCTGGAGCTTGATCACGGCGAATTGCAGGGCCTCGGGACGAGGCGGGCAGCCCGCGATATAGACGTCCACGGGAACGATGCGGTCGACCCCCTTTAGTACTGAATAGGAATCGTAATAAGGTCCTCCGCAATTGGCGCAACTGCCCATGGAAATAACGAAGCGCGGCTCCGGCATCTGATGATAAATTTCCAGTATCGGCTCAGCCATTTTTTTGACCACGGTGCCGGCCACGATCATGACATCGGCTTGGCGTGGGCTGGCCCGGGGGATGACGCCCATCCGGTCAAAGTCGAATCTCGAAGCGTAGGATGCCATCATCTCGATGGCGCAGCAGGCCAGGCCGAAAGTCATGGGCCAAAGCGAGTATTTGCGCCCTAAATCCACGAAATAATCCGCGGTGGTCAGCATCAGCCCGCCTCCCGGCAAGCCTTTGGTGATGCCGGGCAGTTTCTCGATGATAATTCCCATATTATTCCCAGACCAGGGCGCCCTTGGCCCAGGCGTAGGCCAACCCCAGAAATAGAATGGCGAGGAAAACGCCCATTTCGGCGATGGCGATCGGCCCCAGTTCCCGGGCTGTCACGGCCCAGGGATAGAGGAATAAAGTTTCAACGTCGAAGATGACGAAAAGCAGGGCAAAAAGGTAAAAACGGATGTTGAGATTGACCTCGGTGGTTCCCACGGCGGGAATGCCGCATTCATAGGTACTCAGCTTGCGGGCGTATTCCACGCGCGGGCGCAGAAGTTTGGCCGCGATTAAGGCGCCGGCCGCGAAAGCCATGGCGAGCAGGCTGATGATATAGATCACGGCATAGGCGCTCATCATGGCAGCGGCTCCAAATGCTTTTTCCTCTGGATCAGGACTTTAAAGACTTCCCCCATCCCTTCCGGGTGAATAAGGGTTTTCATCTTGGCCCTTGATTTGAAGGAAGGGATCGCGCCCTGCTTATCCGCCTGCTCAAACCATTCGGCTATGCCGCCATCGAGCATAAAGCGGGCCAGGGTGCCGTAGGATTCCAGTTGGAACCCCAGTTGCTTGCCTTCATGGATCATGGCGTCGAAATCAACCGAGGCGGTGATGTCCTTAAGCCCCTTATCCTCGGTCAGCCGCTCGTCGCGGGAATGCCTGTGAAACGCGCGCGGCGGATTCGGCGCTCCCGAAAAACGCTTGCCATAATCAATGGTGACGAGAGTCCCTTCTTTCAACTTTTCCGAAACAGTACGCAGCCAGCGCAAAGCCTCGAGATTAACCGCATGACGTTCGCCTTCCTCAAGACGAGGGCCGATAGCGTCGGCAAAAGGCTTAAGCTCTCCGCGAGAAAGCTCGGAAAGGAGGGTGCGCCCGGATTCTTCCACATAGACCTCGTAAACCCCGCCATCGCGCTTTTCGAGCAGATGTACGGGGAAGGCGTCCAGCAGCTCGTTGGAAAAGAAAACCCCGGAGCAGGGAAGCACATCCTCAAGCCGGCTGCAGCCCATCACCCTTTCATAGGAAGCCGACAAGGAGATGATGCTGTCAAGCAGCGCGTTTCTGGAGCGGTCCACGAGAATATAGCGGATGCTCTGCGCCCAAGGGGGAGATTCCTCTTTTAAACGCTTGAGAATCTCCCTGGCTAATATCCCCGATCCGGATCCTAGCTCTACCACCGAATAAGGCCCAGCCACGCCGGCAGCCTTAAGAGAATCAAGCTGCCGGGCGATTTGCCGGGCTAAAACCGCGGCAAAGACGGGATGGAGTTCAGGGGCCGTGTAGAAATCTTCGGTAGGAACCCTGCGGATATAATAGCCGCGTTCAGGATCATAGAGAGCCGCCTCCATGTAATCCCTGAACGTTTGCATTGATGCGACGGCGGCTTAGGAGAGGTCTTCGGCGCCCAAGGTTTTCTTTCCACCGTTTAGCTTCACCTTTTCAATGGAAGCCTTGACGATAGAATCAATTCTGCTTGAAAGGCTGTCGATATAATCGCCGCCGGTCCTAAAACCCGCCTCCTTCACCATTTTTTTTACTTTGCTGACGACCACCAGTGTCTCGCCCATTTATTTTCTCCTCGCTGATGAGCAACCCGAAATTTACCTCGATTGAATATATCTATTAACTGATGGACAAGTCAAACAGGCGGGGTCCATCGGAAAATCTTGGCGCGGGGAGGACTTAGCTCAGCCCGGCATGCTTGCATGCCCAACATAAAAGGGCTGAGCGTTCTTAAGATCGGTTCAAGTCCTCCCCT
>MGUO01000022.1:365-897 GCA_001800015.1 Elusimicrobia bacterium RIFCSPHIGHO2_02_FULL_57_9 | reverse complement strand
CGCCGATATCTCTGCGGTCATGCCGCTCTATGCGAAACACGCCGACATCGTGAGCCATGTCGTCTTCACGCTCTATACCGACATCGCGTGGACTAAAGAGGTGCGCGCAAAGATAGATACCGACATCACGATCGGCGATGTCGTGGAAGAGATACAAAAGACCCATCCGTTCGTGCCGTGCGCGTACCTCGGAAGCACATCAAACCCGCAGGAGCCATCATGGCTCTTCTCGGTCTCGGTCGGCTTCAAGGATGAGCCGCTCGGCCACATCGACGGCGCTCTCTACCGTGACCTCGAAGAGCGCTATCACCGCAAGACCGGCCGGTTCCTCTTCACTCGCAAGGCTCACACCATCAGTTTGCAGAAGCTCATGGCGCTCTCGGGGTATCGGAGCGTCCGCGCCATCCTCCGGCAGTATGCAAAAGCGGTCCTGATGCGTCCCTCCCGCCTGCATGAGCCGCTCTGCTTCCAGACGATGCTCATCCTTCGCGGGCCCAAGTTCACGACGGATGGCTCGAGAGACCTCTGCGCC
>MGUO01000022.1:0-353 GCA_001800015.1 Elusimicrobia bacterium RIFCSPHIGHO2_02_FULL_57_9 | reverse complement strand
ATCCTCGAAGAGATCAAGCAAAAGCATGCATCCGCGCAGAGCTCTTCGGGGACAGAGCGACAGAGCGGGTGCGCTGCGCTGGGTTGACAGGCCAGGCCAATCTTGTATCGTAGAGGTACAGTAATTACAAAAATAACTATCGTAGTATGGCGAAAGCGAATGCAGCATTTATGAAGCCGCTCAGTGTCAGCGCTGACCTCGCGGCAGTTGTCGGGAAAGGACCGATGCCCCGTTCGGAAGTGACGAAGAAGCTCTGGGTGTACATCAAGTCGAAGAATCTTCAGGATGCGCAGAATAAGCGGCAGATCAATGCGGATGCGAACCTCAAGAAAGTCTTCGGCGGCCGCGAAAGC
>MGUO01000021.1:266-10966 GCA_001800015.1 Elusimicrobia bacterium RIFCSPHIGHO2_02_FULL_57_9 | reverse complement strand
CTCGGACGAGCGCTTCTGGCTCTCAAAGGAGTGCCGCCCGATTCCCCGGCGCCGGCGCGCCTGGCAAAGCGGTGAACCTCGCGGATCTCATCCGCCGCATCCAACCCCTGCGCGTCGCCGGAAAAACCGATATACCGATCACGGGCCTATGTCACGATTCCCGCGAAATTAAGCCGGGAGAGCTCTTCTTCGCCCTGCCCGGCTCGAAAACCGACGGAAATAGGCATGTTAAAAAGGCCCTGACGGGCGGCGCGGCGGCCTTCTTAAGCGAACTGGATCCTCCGCCGCCTCCCATCGCCCTGCAAGCCTGCTGGATACAGGTTAAAGACGCTCTGGAGGCCATGGCCCTTATGGCCGATTCATTTTACGGCCAGCCTTCCCAGGCTCTGAGCGTCATCGGGGTGACAGGCACCAACGGCAAGACCACGACCACTTACTTTTTAGAATCCATTATTTCAGCTTGCGGCGGCGTTGCGGCCGTGGCCGGAACGGTTGACTGCCGGCTTAGGGGAGCCCTGCTGCAAAAATCCCCGAACACAACCCCTATCTCCCTGGAGCTTATTAAACTGCTGGCCCGCTTCCGCGACGGCGGAGCCACCCACGCAGCCTTGGAAGTCTCTTCCCACGCCTTGGCTCTCAAAAGAGTCGAGACCGTGGATTTCGACGCGGCGATCTTCACCAATCTCAGCCGCGATCATCTGGATTTTCATAAGACCCCCGAGGCATATTTCCTGGCCAAGGCCCGGCTCTTTGAATTGCTCAGCCGCGTGTCCTCATCCAAGAAAAATAGGGTGGCGGTTATTAACGCGGACGACGCTCGCGCCGCTTGCCTGAAACGCAGGATACTGGGTTGTGAAATCCTGCTCTTTGGGCTTAAAAATCCCGCGGATTTGCGCGCGGAAAATATCGCGATAAGCCTGAAGGAGACGACCCTCGACTTGGTTTACAAGGACCGGCGTTTTCCGGTCCGTTTATCCTTGGTGGGCGAACATAACGTCTATAATGCCTTGGGGGCGGCCGCGGCCTGCCTGGGTTTAGCCATGGCGCCCGACGCCGTCCTGCGCGGGCTTGAGGCCTTACGCCGCGTTCCCGGCCGTTTGGAAGCAGTTTCGGAAGGCCGGAATTTTCACGTCTTCGTGGACTACGCGCACACCGACAGCGCTTTAGAGGCGGTTTTGGGCTATTTAAAGCGGCTGCCCCATCACAGATTGGTCACGGTGGTAGGCTGCGGAGGGCAAAGAGACCGGGGCAAAAGAGGGCCCATGGGAGTGGCCGCCTGCCGCTTTAGTGACCAGGTGCTCATCACCAGCGACAATCCCCGCGGCGAGGATCCTCTGGCCATTATCAAGGATATCGAGGATGGCTTGAAGACGGCCGGACTCAAAAATTATAAGATTGAGGCGGATCGCGGCCAAGCCATCGCTCAAGCCGTGTCCAGCGCCCAAAAAGGGGATATAATCTTAATCGCCGGGAAAGGCCACGAGGATTACCAGATTCTTAAGGACCGGACAATTTATTTTGACGACCGGCAAGCCGCCCGCGAAGCGATAAATGAGACTTGACACGACATGGGGAGCCATGGCCCGCGCGGCCGGCGGACATCTGCTGGCCGGAGATCCGGATCAACCTATCGAGGCCTTATCCACCGACACCCGCGCCCTTAAAATAGGAGAGGCATTCTGGGCCCTGAAGGGCCCGCGCTTCGACGCGCATGATCTTTTAAACGAGCCGCTTGCCCAAAAGGCTTCGGGCTGGATTATCGAACGCGACCGCTTCAAGGCGCGTGGCTTTGCCCCGAAACATCTTATCGAGGTCACTAATACCCTGAAGGCCTTGCAGGCCTTTTCTGCCCATCATCGCCGCCGCTTTGAAATACCGGTGGTCGGCATCACGGGCTCCAACGGCAAGACCACGACCAAGGAAATGCTTAAATGCATCTGCTCGCGCTTCGGCCCGTCCTGCGCCAGCCCGGAAAACTGGAATAACCAGATCGGCGTGGCGCTTTCGGCGCTGCAACTGAGCGCCGAGCACCACTACGGCATCTTCGAGTTGGGGGATTGCCATCCGGGAGATATCGATGAAGTGGCCCGCATCTGCTCGCCGACCCTGGCCGTATTGACCAATATCGGCCCCGATCATCTGGAATTTTACGGCTCTTTGGAAGAGAATTTCAAGGCCAAATCCGAGCTTATCGAAAACCTCCCCGAAGAGGGGAAAGCCGTGATCAATATCGACGACCCCTGGCTCTCCGGGCTTGAGCCGCGTCTGGGTGCGCGCGCCGTGACTTTCGGGGCCAATCCTCGGGCCCGGGTCAACTTCCCGAACCAAGACGAGATGATCATCGACCGCCATAAAATCAAGCTTTCCTTAAAGACCTTCGGAATGCTCAGCCGCTACAACGCGGCCGCCGCCGCGGCAGCGGCCTGGGCGCTGGGAATTGATCCAGATACCATCCGCCGGGGCTTGGAGGATTACCTGCCCGCGGCCATGCGCCTGGAGCTCATTAAGCACGCCTCGGGCTGCTCCATCGTGCTGGACGCTTACAACGCCAATCCCGCTTCCATGCGGGCGGCCATCGAAGCTTTTTGCTCGGAATTCGCCGCGGGCCGGAAAGTTCTGGTCCTCGGCGACATGAAGGAACTGGGCGCGCTCTCGCCGCAGTTTCATCATGAACTCGGAACCTGGCTGGCTACGCTTCCTTTAAGCTCGGTTTATTTGGCGGGTCCAGAAATGAAATCAGCCACAGAGGCCTTGAAACTCAAAAACGCTAATTTCGCCGTTCATTACGCTTTAACCCCGGATAGCTGGCTCGATGAGCTCCGTACGGAATTTGCGCCGGACCGCGCCCTATTCTTTAAAGCCTCCCGCGCCATGAAGTTCGAGTCCATACTGCAATCCCTCCAATGCTCTACCACCTAACCCAATTCAAGGACTTATTCAGTCCTCTCAACGTCTTTCAATACATTACCTTCAGAGCGGGAGGCGCGGCCTTGACCGCGCTGGCCATTTCCTTGCTTATCGGGCCCCGGCTGATCGCGACTCTCAGGCAACGCAAAATCGGACAGGTCCAGCGCAGCGACGGCCCCCAAAGCCACATGGGAAAACATGGCACGCCCACCATGGGAGGACTGCTGATTTTCCTGGCCCTAACCGCCAGCTCGACGCTTTGGATGCGCCCCGACAATCACTTTACCTGGCTTTTGCTCAGCGTGGCCCTGATTCTGACCAGCGTAGGCCTATGGGATGATTACCAGAAGCTCAACAAGAACAACGCCTCGGGACTGTCTTCGCGGGGAAAATTCGCGGTCCAGGTCGCCGTGGCGCTTGGAGTCGTGTTTTATCTTGCCGTTCATCCTCCTAATGGCGAGTTTGCCACTGCGCTCAACGTTCCTTACGGCAAGGAATTGTATTTAAACCTGGGCGTTTTTTACTTTATACTGGCTGCTCTCATGATAGTGGGCTCCTCCAATGCGGTCAATCTCACCGACGGATTGGACGGCCTGGCCGTGGGCAGCATTATTTTCTGCGCTATCGCCTATGGGGTTTTCGCTTACGTCGCCGGCAATATAAAATTCGCCACACACCTGCGCATCATCCCGGTGGAGGGAGCCGGCGAAATCAGCGTATTCTTGGCTGCCTTAGTCGGCGCCGGCCTGGGCTTTTTATGGTTCAACGCCTACCCGGCCGAGATGTTCATGGGTGACACGGGCTCGCTGTTTTTGGGAGGCACCATCGCCACCGCGGCTCTTTGCGTCAAGCAGGAACTGCTGCTGCCGATTATCGGCGGGGTCTTCGTCTTGGAAACTCTGTCCGTCATTCTGCAAATGGGCTCCTATAAGTTAAGGAGGGGCAAACGTATTTTCAAGATGGCTCCTCTGCATCACCATTTTGAATTAAGCGGCATCGCCGAGCCCAAGGTCACCGTGCGCTTCTGGATTATCAGCATAGTCCTGATGCTGACGGCGCTCGCCTCCCTGAAAATCCGTTGACATGCGATTTAATCCAAAAGCCTTTAAAGGGAAAAAGGCTTGCGTGATCGGCATGGGAAAATCCGGATTGGCCTGCGCCAAGCTCCTGGCAAAGAAAGGCTTTCAGGTCTTCGCCAGCGACTCAAAGCCCCGCGCGGCGCTTAAAGCCTCTTTGGGACGGCTGCCCGGCGCGATCTCATGGGAAGCGGGCGGCCACAGCGACCGTCTTTTAAAATGCGCTTTTGCCGTGAAAAGTCCCGGGTTGCCGCATGTCCTGCCTATTTTGCAAAAGCTTAAATCCGCCGGAATTCCTATTTTCAGCGAGCTGGAAGTGGCTTTATCCTTCTGCAAGGCCAAAGAGATTATCGCTATAACCGGGACCAACGGAAAAACAACGACAACCGCGCTGGTAGCACAAATATTTAAGGAAGCTGGGCCGCGGCGCAGTCGAGCGCATGTATGCGGCAATATAGGATTTCCAATTTCTGAAGCTGCGCCGCGGGCATTGCCCAAGGACAGCCTGATCATCGAGGTCTCCAGTTACCAGCTTGAAGACAGCCGGTATTTTCATCCTCAGTCCGCGGCCCTGCTCAATATCACCGCGGACCATATCGACCACCATGGCAGCATGGCCCATTATATAGAGGCCAAAGCCCGGTTGTTCCGGCATCAGAACAAGTCGGACGCCTGCGTTTTTAACGCCGGAGATCCGCTGGCTCTTAAGCTTTCGCGGCGTTGCCCGGCTCAAAAGCTGTTTTTCGGCCCCTTGGGCCAGGGCCCCGTCAACGCCTGGCATCAAAAGGGAAGGATCCATGTGCGCGGATTCGCAGGCAAGCTCCAGACCTTCGATCCGCCCCACTTGCCGGGCGAGCACAATCTTGAAAATGCCATGGCCGCAGTACTTCTGGCTTTAAGCCGCGGGCTAAAAGCCCAAGCCGTGCAAAATGGGCTGCGGGCTTTTAAGGGCGTGGAGCACCGCCTTGAGGAAATCGGCACAATCCGAGGCATGCGCTGCATCAACGATTCCAAGGCGACCAATGTCGATTCGACCTTGGTCGCCCTTAAGGCCCTTAACCGCGCGCAAGCCTCCATTCTGCTGATACTGGGAGGGCTGCATAAGGGCGGCTCTTATTCGCCTCTCAAGCCCTTGATCGCTTCCTGCGTCAAAAGCATACTGACTATCGGCAGCTCCGCCGGAAAAATAGAAAACGACCTATCCGGAATCGTGCCTATTTTCCCGTGCGGGGACCTTCAAACCGCGGTCGAAACCGCATTCAAAATCGGCGCTCAGGGCGACACATTGCTGCTGTCTCCCGCTTGCGCTTCGTTTGATCAATTCCAAAATTTCGAGCAGCGCGGCCGGCGCTTTAAGGCCCTTGTGGGAACGTCGAAATGAGCAGCCGGCGGCACAGCACTGTTGATTTTACCCTGCTGGGCGCGATGATCGCTTTGGTTTGCTGGGGCCTGGTCATGATTTACTCGGCCAGCGCCATCTGGGCGGAGCAAAATCTCAACGACTCGCTATTTTTTTTCAAGCGGCAATTGCTCTGGGCCGCGGTGTCTTTGCCGGTCATGGGCTTGGTCAGCCGCATCAACTATAACCGCGCCCGCGAATGGGTGTGGCCAATTTTCATCGTAACCGTCCTGGGGCTTGTCGGAGCGCTTTTCAGCGAGCCTATTGCCGGGGTGCGGCGCTGGATACGCGTGGGCCCTGTCGGGTTTCAGCCCGCGGAATTCGCCAAGTTGACGGCCGTGCTTTTCCTGGCCTATTACATGGACCGCAAGCGCAGCAAAGCCGACTCTGTGTACCGAGGCTTGGTGGTGCCGATGAGTTTTGTGGGCCTGCTGCTTTTGCTCATAGGCAAGGGGCCGGATTTAGGCACCCCGGTTTTAGTCTTCTCGGTCTCCTTGCTGATGCTGTTCATCGGCGGAGCGCGGGTGCAGTATATTCTAGTGGCACTTGCCTGCTCGCTGCCGCTTGCCGCCTATGAAATCATCAAGTATCCCTACCGCCGCGCCCGGCTCTTGAGTTTCTTAACGCCCTTTGAGGATCCGCGCGGAGCGGGCTATCAGCTGGCCCAATCCATCCTAGCCGTCGGATCCGGCGGGTGGTTGGGCAAGGGCTTCGGGGCCTCCAAGCTCAAGCTCATGTATTTGCCCACGCCGCATACCGACTTTATTTTTCCCGTGGTCTGCGAGGAATTGGGATTATTGGGCGCTTTAGGACTTCTCGCCCTGTTTGCCACGGTGCTGGTGCGGGGTGTGCGCATCGCGCGCGCGGCTCCCAATCTTTTCGGCACCTTGCTTGCCTCGGGAATTACTTTCACCATAAGCCTGCAGGCCTTCTTTAACATAGGCATGTCCATCGGCCTTTTGCCGACCAAGGGCATTCCGCTGCCTTTTATATCCTTCGGCGGCTCTTCCCTGCTGGCCAACTTGATCGCCGTAGGGATACTTCTCAATATTTCCCGGCAAGCTAATAAAGACATGCTCATGTCCACCCGGACGGAGCGCTAAAATGGCCAAAAGAGCGGTCATCGCGGCCGGCGGAACCGGCGGGCATTTCTATCCCGGCTTGGTTCTGGCTCAGACCCTAAAGGCGCGCGGTTGGCAGCCGCTCATGATTGTGCGGCGCGGGGATCAAGCTTTGCCGACTCTGGAAAAGGAAGGCATTGCCGCCTCAGAAATCGATTTAACCGGCCTGCCCCGGCGCATAAGCCCGGCCTGGCCGGGCTTTGCTTTTAAACTCTTGGGCAGCCTGCGGCTTCTGCGCAGAATACTCAAGGATTTCCACCCTGACGCCGTGGTGGGCATGGGAGGTTATTTAACCTTTCCGACCGTCCTCTCCGCCGCGCTCAGAGGCATTCCCCGCGCGGTGCATGAATCAAACGCCGTCCTGGGCCTGGCTAATAAAATGTGCGGCTATTTTGGAGCCGAGCTGTTCTGGGGTTTGCCGCCGGCTCACGGCCAAGGAGCGCTCTTCGGCACGCCCATACGCCCGGCTCTGCATAAGCCCGGCCAAAAGGTTCCGGCGAGGCGGGCTCTGGGGCTTGATGAAAACCGGCTCACCGTTCTTGTCTTCGGAGGCAGCCAAGGGGCCCGGAGCATCAACCGCCAGGTTCCGGCCGCTTTAAAGGCCTTGGCCCGGTCGGCTCCGGGCAAAATCCAGGCGCTGCACCTGGCTGGCTTGCGGGAAGGGGAGCTCAGAGAAGTCGAAAAAGCCTACGCCGAAGCCCCGCTTTCTTTTCAAGCGCTTCCCTTTCTGGACTCCATGGAGACCGCCTACGCGGCGGCGGATTTGATCATTTGCCGATCTGGCGCCGGCACCTTGGCGGAGCTGGCGGCGCAACGTAAACCCGCTGTTCTCATTCCTTATCCCGCGGCAGCCTCGGGACATCAGGAAATCAACGCCCGGGTGCTGGAAAAAGCCGGGGCCGCGGCCGTAACGCTGGAGAAAGACTTAACCGCCGGCCTGACTCCTCAGCTCTTCGATTTGCTATTGTCGGATAAAGCCGGCTTGCGGCGTGCGGCAATGGCGCAGGCCTACGCCAAACTGGGGCTTCCGCCGGCGGCGCAATCCGCCTTAAAACTGGCGGAAGCGGTGGAACGTATGGCCCATGACACGTAACACGCCTAGAATACTGCTAGTCAACGACGACGGAATCAACGGGCCCGGCTTAAGCGCCCTGCATTCGGCCATGCGGCGCATAGGCCAAACCATCGTGGTTGTCCCAAGCCAGGAAAGATCGGCCGACAGCCATTCCCTGACCCTGCATAAGCCCATTCGCGTCCATCGCGCCGGATCGGACATATACGCCCTCAATGGAAGTCCCGCCGACTGCGCCCGCTTGGGCATACTGGAAATATTCAAATCCAAAGTCGATCTCGTGGTTTCAGGCATCAATCACGGCCACAATTTGGGGGAAGACGTGATCTACTCAGGCACCGTGGCGGGAGCGCGGGAAGCCAATTTATTAAACGTTCCCTCCATCGCTTTTTCCCAGGATTTCAATTCCGACGCCTACCGGCTATCCGCGGCTTTCGCGGCCAAGCTGGCGCGCCAGGTGCTGCGCCATGGCCTTCCCCCTGGGATTTTCCTCAATGTAAATTTCCCGCCTCCGATCAAGGGCAAACTAGGGCGCGCCGTCATCGCCCGCTTGGGCCGGCGAATTTACAGCAAGGAAGTGACCAGCCGCTTTGACCCGCGCGGGGGGAAATACTACTGGCTGGCCGGCCGCTCGGTGAGCGGCCTTAACACCAAGGGCACCGATGTCTCCGCCATCGCCGCGGGGCACATCCCCATAACGCCTCTGCATCTGGACAGCACGGATTTAGCCATGATGGATGCGCTCCATTGGTGGAAGTTGTCTTGAAGCCCCGGCGCAGGATAAGATAACATAGTCGAAATGCTGAAAATGCTTCGCAAAATCCCGCTTTTGAGCCAGTTAAGCGCCGGCGACCTGAAAGAAGTCCATAAGATTTCGCGCATTGCCGAGTACGGGCCCGGCGAACGCATCTTTTCCAAGGCCGAGGCCGCCAACCAAATGTTTATCGTGCTTTCCGGCCGGGTCAAGATTTTCACCCTCTCTGCGAGCAGAAAGCGCAAGACCTTCGCTTATCTTCAGCCGGGCGGCTTTTTCGGCGAAATGGCGCTGTTGAAAGGCAAAACCCGCTCAGCTTCGGCCGAGGCCGCGAGCTGCTCACGCCTGCTGGTCATTCGCAAAACGGATTTTAGGAGGCTGCTCGCCTCGGACCCCGATCTAAGCTACTATCTGCTGCAGACCGTATGCGAGCGCCTGCGCCGCGCCAATGAAGAAATGGAAAGCCTGCTTTTTCAGAATATATTGGGGCGCGTGGCCAAGACTTTCTGCGATCTCTCCAAACGAGGCCAAAAACTCGACCAGGGCTTGATTTTAAACGAGCCCTATACCCAGCAGGAACTGGCCGATATCGTGGGCACCACGCGCGAGCCATTGACGCGAGCCTTGGCCACCCTGCGCCGCGCTCAATTGATCGACACACGCGACGGCCGCTATTGGATCAAAAAACCCGAGAAATTGGAGGCGCTTTGCCTGATCCAGGCGTAAGCTCGTTGCGCACCAGTCCCTGCGGCGCGCTCAACGCTTCCCTAAGCGGCTCTCGGGTAGCCTTGGCAGGCTGGGTGCATTCCCGCCGCGACCATGGCGGACTTTATTTTTTTGATCTGCGCGACCGCTCGGGACTGGCGCAGGTCGTGGTCCATCCGGAAGACGCCCAAGCCTTTATTGCCGCCGGCCAATTGGGATCCGAATTCGTGGTCCGGGTTTTCGGCACGGTCGGGCGCCGGCCTAAGGGAACCGAGAATCCTAAAATTCCGACCGGGGAAGTCGAGCTCAGGGCCTCGGAAATCTCGGTGCTCAACACAGCCAAGACCCTGCCCTTTGAAATCGACGAATACACCACCGTCTCCGAAGAAATCCGGCTTAAATACCGCTTTCTAGATTTGCGCCGCCGCCGGATGCTTGAGAATTTGACCCTGCGGCACAAAGTCGCCATGATCGCGCGCCGGGAGCTTGATCAAATGGGCTTTCTGGAAGTGGAAACCCCGGTTCTGACCAAGGCTACGCCGGAGGGAGCCCGGGACTTTTTGGTGCCCGCCCGCTTAAACCCCGGGACTTTCTACGCCCTGCCGCAATCGCCGCAAATTTTCAAGCAGATTCTGATGGCCTCGGGAGTCGAGCGCTATTTTCAATTGGCGCGAAATTTCCGGGACGAGGATTTAAGATCCGACCGCCAGCCGGAGCATACCCAGATCGACATGGAAATGTCTTTCGTGGACGAAAAGGACATCCATGCCGCGGTCGAATCCATGTTCAAGGCGATTTTCCGCCAGGCCATGGGCGTGGAGATCGAGACACCTTTCCCGCGCCTGGAGTATGAGCAAGCCATGCGGCGCTACGGTTCGGATAAGCCGGATCTGCGCTACGGCTTCGAGATCCAGGACTGCACCGCGCTCTTTAAAGAAAGCGCTTTTAAGGTTTTCGGCGACACTGCGCGCAACGGCGGCGCAGTGCGGGCCATAAAGGCCCGAGCTGAATTCTCGCGCGCTGATATCGACAAGCTGACCGATTGTGCCAAAGCCAACGGCGCAAGGGGGCTGGCCTGGATTAAATGGGAGACGGCGGGACCTGCTTCGCCCATTCTTAAATTCCTGAGCCCCGCCGAGATCGAAGGTTTGACCAAGATGTTCACGGCATCCGCGGGAGACTATTTATTTTTCGCCGCCGACAAGGCCATGGCCGCCGCGGCCTGCCTGGGGTCCATCCGCAAGGAACTCATCGCCGGAATCAAGCCCGCTCCCAGCAAACCCTGGAGCCTTCATTGGATGCTGCGTTTTCCGTTGCTTGAGTGGGAGCCCGAAGAGAAGCGCTGGACTTTCACCCACAACCCATTCACCGCCCCCTTGGAGTCGGAAATACCCAAACTAGACTCGGATCCGGGCAACGTCCTTTCGCATCAATACGACTTGGTGCTTAATGGCGTGGAGCTGGCCTCGGGCTCCATGCGCAATCATCATCCTGAGGTTCAAAGAAAAATATTAAGCCTGATGGGTTTCTCACCGGACGAACAACAGCGGCAGTTCGGCTTGCTGCTTAACGCCCTGGAGTACGGGACGCCGCCCCACGGCGGGATCGGGATCGGCTTTGACCGCTTGATCGCGATATTGCGGGGGGAGGAGTCCATCCGGGAAGT
>MGUO01000021.1:0-248 GCA_001800015.1 Elusimicrobia bacterium RIFCSPHIGHO2_02_FULL_57_9 | reverse complement strand
CCAAAAAGGGCTTTGCCCGCTCTCCGAGGCTCCGTCAACCGTCAACCCCAAACAGCTTAAGGAACTTCATATCAAGCTCGACTTGCCGCTCAAATCATAACCTCGCCTTCGGCCTGTTCCGTAATTTGATCCAAAACTTGCTTAAGCTCACGCGCCTTTGTCTCCAGGTCGTCGCCGTGACCCACGAAAATAGGCTTCCCATAGCGCAGCACCGCCTTGCCGAAGGGCAGCGGGACTTGAAATTTGTC
>MGUO01000020.1:503-1373 GCA_001800015.1 Elusimicrobia bacterium RIFCSPHIGHO2_02_FULL_57_9 | reverse complement strand
ATCATCTCGAAAACCCCCGCCACCGATCCACGGCTGGAAGAGCCCCGGCAGGCCGCGATATCCAACAAGGCCATGAGGCGGCAAACCAGTTCTCCGTCCCTGCTGCGGCTGACCAATACCGCATTGCCGTCATTGCGATGGGTCACGCCGAAAAAAATCTGGCGATTATGCCAGAAGGCATAAATAAAACGCCGGTCTTTCTTTCTAAGCTCGAGCTTATGCTCTTCGCCATGCACGCGCACGCGCGTGGTCGCGCCCACCAACATCAAGTAGGCATAAGCCAAATAAGGAACCAGCCAGCGCATTTATTTATTGTAAAAAATTTATGGACGTGACAGGGATTGAACCTGAGGGCCGGCGCTTGACAAACAAACTACAGGCGCCGGCCCTTTCCTTTCATACCGGTCGCAGTTTCAATCCCTTCCGTAAAACTGGTGGACGTGACAGGGATTGAACCTGCGACCTCCTCGTTGCGAACGAGGCGCTCTCCCAGCTGAGCTACACGCCCGAAAAACAAGCCGTTCCCGATAAACAGGCGAGTCCTGCTGCCGTTAGCAGGGCACGCCATTAGTTATGAATTATACATCAAAAAGGCTTGAAAATTTAACGTTCTCCTGTTATATATTCAGGGATGGATTTAAGCGAAATAGAAACCATCAATAATATTGAAACGGCCCGCATGACCCTGCGCTGGGCTTTGGAGCGGATTGCCGCCCTGGAGCAATCGCTGTCTACGCGCAGCCGAGAAACCTCGGAACGAGAGCTCTATTATTCCAAAATCGAGCAATATCTAACCCAGAAGCTGGAAGGCCGGTTGAACGCCGAGGTTTTGGCAAAAAAAGAAGTCGAGCTAGGACGTTTGGAAAAAAT
>MGUO01000020.1:0-470 GCA_001800015.1 Elusimicrobia bacterium RIFCSPHIGHO2_02_FULL_57_9 | reverse complement strand
CTTGCTTGAGCGCCGGAGAATCATGGATCAGGCCCATGTGGCCCGCGTGGTCGAGCTCAATGAAAAAGAAGCCAGGCTGCACGCCCAGGAGACTGCCCTGGCGGAGCGCCAAGGCAATTTTGAAAAGTTCTACTCCACTCAAAAGTCGCAGTTGGAGCAGGAAATCAAGAATTTTCACGATTCCCTGGAAGACCAGGTGCAGTTCCGCCTGAAAAACGCCGAGCGCTTGCTGGCCAACAGGCACGATTCCATGGAAGCCGTCTGGGCCCAGGAAAAAACCGTGCTGCTGCAGGAACTCCTCGATTGGCGGCGCAAGGCTCAAGAGCATCTGCCTCAGGTTTTAGAAAGCCAGCGCCGCGTGACCGAGGCCGAGGAAGCGGCCCGCCAGTCGCTGCGCGCAGCGCAGCGGCGCATCATGCAGCTTGAGGAAGAAGAGAAAATCTGGGAAAAAGAGCGGCAAACCCTGCTTG
>MGUO01000019.1:28239-29392 GCA_001800015.1 Elusimicrobia bacterium RIFCSPHIGHO2_02_FULL_57_9 | reverse complement strand
ATAACGTAAGCAAGACCCATGAGCTGGGAATATTCGGGCGGGGGCATGCCCAGTATATCGATCTGACCCCGGGCAAAACTTTGGACAATGCTTATTCAGGCAATGTCATCGACATCTGCCCGGTCGGCGCGCTGACTGAAAAGGATTTTCGCTTCAAGGTGCGGGTCTGGTATCTGGACGGGACGGATTCCATTTGCCCTAATTGCGCCCGCGGCTGCTCGATTTCCGTGCACACCAACGTCAAACGCCCCTGGCATAACGAGGGCCGGCGCGTGGCGCGCATCAAGCCCCGCTACAATCCTGACGTCAACGGTTATTGGCTTTGTGACGAGGGCCGCTTCGGCTTCAAGCATTTGGATGAAGACCGCTTGGGCCGCGTCATGCGGCTTAAGCCCTCGCGGCGGGAGTTGAGCTGGGAAAACCTTTTCGAGGAATTATCCGCCGCGCTTAAAAAGCATATAACGGAAAAGGGCGGCAAGGGCCTGGCCGTGATCGCTTCCGGCGCGCTTTCTAATGAAGATTGGACCGCGTTTAAGAGCTTTTTCGTGGACACCCTGAAAGCGCCGCGCCTGCTTTTTGCCCCCGAGCCCGATCAAGTCGGCGCTGAAGATGAGCTTCTTCGCCGCCGGGAGAAAGTCCCCAATCTCAAAGGAGGGGAGGCCTTGGGCTTCGGTGCGAAAATCAAGTCGGCCTCATGGGAAAACCTGGCCAAGGAGATCGAAGCGGGAAAGATATGGGGGCT
The DNA here is from genome assembly GCA_001800015.1 of Elusimicrobia bacterium RIFCSPHIGHO2_02_FULL_57_9. Classification (GTDB taxonomy): domain Bacteria; phylum Elusimicrobiota; class Elusimicrobia; order UBA1565; family UBA9628; genus O2-02-FULL-57-9. Next base: position 28,650 of record MGUO01000019.1, on the reverse strand, counting down.
CTATGTCATTGACCGCGACCTGACCAAGATTTGGAACGGGAAGGCCGCGTCGCTGCTTAAAAAAATGGATCTCGTGATTTACCAGGGACCTCATAAAAACGGCACTGGGGACCTGGTCCACTATCGCCTGCCGGCCACGGCCTATACAGAGGAAGAAGGCCATTTTACCAATTTCTCAGGCAAGGTCCAGGCCTATGAGCAGGCTCTCAAGCCCTTGGGCCAAGCCCGGCCCGACTGGAGCATTTTTTCTGGTCTGCAGGAACTCTTTTTGGCGGGTTCGCCGATCAAAGAGGCCGCTCTGCGATGACAGCCGCAACATTGATGCTGTGGACGGCCGTTAAAATCAGTTTGGCCCTGGGCTTTGGCTTAGGTGTGGCCGGGCTGTTAGGCTGGGTGGAACGCAAGCAAAGC
>MGUO01000019.1:25285-28226 GCA_001800015.1 Elusimicrobia bacterium RIFCSPHIGHO2_02_FULL_57_9 | reverse complement strand
GCGCCAATCGGGCTCAAATATTAGGTTTCAGAATTTTAGGCCTTTTTCATCCCTTGGCTGATGCGCTTAAATTGCTCAGCAAGGAGGATTTTCGGCCGCCGGCGGCTCAGCGAGTTCTTTTCGAGGCGGCGCCCGCCATTTCCTTGGGCTTCGGTCTGCTCTGCTTAAGCGCCCTGCCTTTCGGCGGCACGGTGGAAATCGGCGCTCGAAGCTTAAGCCTGCAGCCCATCGAAAGCTCCATGGGCCTGCTTTTTGTTTTGGGCATGCTTTCCCTGGGGGTTCATGGCATTATCATGGCCGGCTATGCCTCCGGCTCCAACTACGCGCTTCTAGGAGGTCTGCGCGCGGGCGCGCAGATGATATCCTACGAGGTTTGCATTTCCTCAACCCTGGCCGCCGTGGCTTTTATTTATGGGACTTTGGATTTGCAGCGGGCGGTTCTCTGGCAGGTGCAAAATGCCTGGGGCATATTCCTTCAGCCTCTTGGTTTCATCCTATTTTTGACTGCGGGCGCGGCGGTGACCAAGCGCATTCCGTTCGATTTGCCCGAGGCCGAGTCGGAAATCGTGGGCTATCACGCGGAGTATTCCGGCATGAAGTTCGGCATGTTCATGATGACGGATTTCATCGAATCCATCGTTATCGCGGGACTCACCGCCACGCTGTTTTTGGGCGGCTGGCAAATGCCCTTTGTGACGCCGCCGGCCGGCGCGGCGGGAGCGCTGCTGATGGTCGCCACGTTTTCCCTTAAAGTATTTTTGGTGCTTTTTATTTTGATGCAAATCCGTTGGACCCTGCCGCGCTTTCGTTTTGATCAGGTCTTAAGCCTGGGCTGGAAAAATATATTGCCGCTTTCCCTGGCCAATTTTACGATCACCATCTGGGCGGTGTACGCGTGGCGATAGGCGTTTGCCCCGTGCGCAGGCCGCCCCGCACTTTTAGGGAGCAAATCTATATTTGGGAAATTTGGAAGGGGCTGGGGGTTACTTTCCGCCATCTTTTCGTTAATCTCTGGAGGCATGCGTTAAAGGCGGCGGGAGCGGGCCGCAAGTCGGGCGCGGTCACCATCCAATATCCGGACGTGCCCGCCGTCCTGGGCAGCCGTGCGCGTAGCCGCCACCGCCTGCTTAAGCGCCAGGATGGCCACCCGCGCTGCACGGCTTGCATGCTCTGCGAGACCATATGCCCCGCGCAATGCATACGCATTGTCGCGCAGGAGAGTCCGGATGTCATCGTTGAAAAACGGGCCAAGAGCTTCGACATCGATTTGGGACTGTGCGTGTTCTGCGGCTATTGCGTCGAAGCCTGCCCCGTTGACGCCATTCATATGGATTCCAATCAAGTGGAATTGTCATCCTATAACCGCGAAGATATGATCTGGCATATGGAGGAGCTGATGGGGGAAAAGATTAAAAATGCCCACTCTTAAGCCTGTCGGGGTCGCCGATATTTTAGACATTGTTTTTGTCACCGTCTTGATCTATGCCATGTTGGTGTGGTTCAAGAAGACCAAGACCGCTTTTGTGGCCATGGGCTTGCTGATCCTGACCTTGATCTATACCATGGCGCGCATCATGGGCATGCAGATGACGGTGTGGATATTCCAAGGCTTTTTCGCGGTGATGATCGTGGCCATCATCGTTATTTTCCAGGAAGAGCTTCGCCATATTTTCGAGCGCATCGCGGTGTGGAGCCTGCAAGGGGGTTCCCGGCTCAACGCCGCGCCCCGGGATGTCCAGATTTTGGTCCGCGCGGCGGCGGACTTCTCGCGCGATAAAATCGGCGCGCTGATCGTGTTGCACGGGCGCGATCCCTTGGACCGCCATATCGAGGGCGGCTGGGATCTCTACGGCGACTTATCCGAGGCCCTGCTCGAAAGCATATTCGACTCGCATTCTTTGGGCCACGACGGAGCCGTGCTGGTCGATAACGGCCGGGTGACCAAGTTCGGCTGCCATTTGCCCTTATCAAAAGAGGTCGATAAGCTGCTCAATCTGGGCACTCGCCATACCGCAGCTCTTGGGCTTTCGGAGCGATGCGACGCGATGTCCTTGGTCGTCAGCGAGGAAAAGGGGACCATTTCGGTGGCGCGCCGGGGGGAACTGCGGACTATCGACGACTTGCACCAGTTGCAGGATGCCCTGGAGAGGTTTTTCTTGGAGAAATCGCCGCACAGCGAGGAAAATTTGCTCTTGCATTTTTTGAAGCATAACACCCGGGAGAAAGCTATAGCCTTTGCCTTCTCAATTATATTATGGCTGTTCTTTATCGGCATAGGCCCGCGGTGAGGACTTCCTCCCAGGCTCGCAGGCTTCTGGACTGGCTGAGGAGCCGGGGCAGGAACTTAAAGCCCTTGATGATCCTGACCCACGATCATCCCGATCCGGATTGCCTGGCCAGCGCCTGGGCCCTGTCCCATCTCGCCTATGGCTTATGCAAGATCCGCACCCGCATCGTCTATGGCGGGATGATCGGCCGGGCGGAGAACAGGCTGATGGCCGAGCGCCTGCTCATCCCCGCTTACCCCTTGCGTAAGGACGAGCTCCGCCAAGCCCCACATATCGCCCTGGTTGACACCCAGCCCCCCTTTCGCAACAACCGTTTTTCGCCGCGCCGGCGCCCTGATTTAATTATCGACCATCATCCCCGGCACGCCGAGACCCAGGCCGACATGGCTTTGATCGACGAATCAGTGGGCGCCACCTCGACGATTTTAGCCGAGGCCCTGATCGCCTCGGGACTTAAGACGCCCACGCGGCTTGCCACCGCGCTTGTCTACGGCATCGGCTCCGAAACCCAGAATCTGGGACGGGAGGCCAGCCCCCGCGATATGGCCGTCTATCAGGTCTTTTGGCCTTTGGCCAACATGAAGATGTTGTGGAAAATTTCCTACCCCAAGCGCACCGCCGCCTTTTTCGCGGATATGGCCCGCGGCATCCGC
>MGUO01000019.1:23360-25277 GCA_001800015.1 Elusimicrobia bacterium RIFCSPHIGHO2_02_FULL_57_9 | reverse complement strand
CCCAGATCGCGGATTTCCTGATGATGCACGAAAAAATGACTTGGTCCATCGTTACCGGCCGCTATCAGGGCCGTCTGCACGTCTCCCTGCGCAGCAGCGACCCGACGGGCAATGCCGGGCGCCTATTGCGCCGCCTGCTTGGCGGCGGTAATCGAGGGGGCGGACATGTCATGATCGCGGGAGGGTCTGTGGAAGTTGGAATAGACGCCCATGAGATCCAATGGCGGCAAGCCGAGGAAAAAATCTCTTCCGCTTTCCTGCAAAGTCAGAATTTTAAGGAAGACGTCCTGCTCGCCTATCCCTTCCGGCGGGATTAGCGCGCCGCGCGGCCAGGCGCCGCTGAGCCTTTTCTCTTCCTGATTTCCGCGATGATGAGGGGGATGAGTTCGTTGACGTCGCCGGCCACCGACACGGAGGCCAGCTGCATCATGGGACAGTCGGGATCGGTATTGATGGCTACGATGGTGCCCGAGGAGGACATCCCCGCCAAATGCTGGATTTGGCCCGATATGCCGCAGGCGATGTAAAGTTTGGGGTGTACCGCGCGGCCGGTCAATCCCACCTGATGGCGGTAGGCGATCCATCCGGAATCGACCACCGCCCGGCTGGCGCCGACCGCCGCGCCTATGGAATGGGCCAGGTCGCGGATGATTTTAAAGCCCTCGGCGTTGCCTAGGCCCCGGCCGCCCGAGACGATGCGTTCGGCCGCGCCCAGGTCCACCTCGTTGGCTTCTTCCGGCTGAAAGGACATAAATTCGATGCCCGAAGGCCCCGGATTAAAGGCAAAGGGTACGGTTTGGCCCGCGCGTCCCGCCTGCTTCTCGGCGCGGGGGAAAACCATGGCTTGAACGGTTAAAATCTGCACCGGGGATTTAAACTCGACCTCCGAGATGATATTGCCGCTGTATTGCGAGCGCTTGGCCTTAAGGCCGGTTCCATTGATCGATATTTCGCAAACCTCGGCGGCCAGGCCTGCGCGCAGGCGCACGGAGAGCCGCGCGGCCAGCGAGCGTCCCGCTACCGTTGCGGGGAGCAATAATTTATCGAAATTCTCTTTTTCGGCGAGTTCGGCGACCGCCTTGGCGTAAAGCTCATCGGTGAAATTTTCCAGGGCTGGATTTTCGACGAGGGAAACCTTATCGGCGCCGTGATCGATCAAGTCCTGGGCATATGAGGCGACCTTGCCGCCGATCAAAACGGCGTAAAGCGGTTCCTTGGCTTTTTCAGCCAGGGCCCGTCCGGCCGTCAGCAGTTCGTAAACCATGGCTTGCGGCGCGCCGCGTTGCGTCAGCGCGACAATCGCGATTCCCTTTCCTTCAGCCATTAGATGAGCTTCCTTTCGATGAGGACATCGACTAGTTTTTTGGCCTTTTCCGCGTCCGTCGCGCCCTCGATGCGCAGACCCGCGGGCCGCGAAGGGGGAGGAACGCAGCGCGCCACCACGCTCGTAGACAGCGCCTTGCCGATCTCATCGGCGCGGAGCCCGATATCCGACGCGCTCCATTTGGAAATGACCGCCTTTTTGGCGGCCATCTTGCCTTTTAGCGAAGGCAGGCGCGGCTCATTGATTTCTTTGACCGTGGAAAGTGCGGCCGGCAGGGCGACTTTCAGAACATCGGTGCCGTCTTCCATCATGCGCCAGACCACGGCCGACTTTTCATCAATGGAATCGATTTTTTTAACCGAGATCACCCCCGGCCAGTCCAGCCAGGCTGCGACCTCGGCGCCCACCATGCCGGAGTTGCCGTCATTGGTGTTTTTGCCGAATAAAACGAGATGCACCGGCTTTTGCGCGTGGAATTTCTTGATCGCGGCGGCCAAGGCGAGGCTGGTGGCATAGGAATTGCCGCCCTCGAACTCCGGCGCGCAAACCAGTACGGCCGCGTCGCAGCCGCGCGAGATGGCGTCGCGCACCAC
>MGUO01000019.1:17196-23263 GCA_001800015.1 Elusimicrobia bacterium RIFCSPHIGHO2_02_FULL_57_9 | reverse complement strand
TCTTTGAGGCGGACGGCCTCTTCGACCGCGAATTCATCGAAGGGATTCATGGCGTAGATCAGGCCGGTGCTTTTCACCTTGCCGGTTGATGAGTCCACGCCGACATTGACCGTGGTGGGGGTGTTCTTGACGCAGACGACTATGTTCAAACCCATGGCTCGATTATAGCAAAAAATTTTGTTGGGGCAAATCTGGTGGTTGGGGCAGGATTCGAACCTGCGTAGGGCGTAGCCCGACGGTTTTACAGACCGTTGCTTTTGACCGCTCAGCCACCCAACCGAAATCAAATTGCCTAGAGAGATTCTACTCTTTTTCGCTGAGGCGCTCAACTGACCGAATCAACTCGGAGACTCCCAGTTCCCGGACTTTTGAAAGCCCCGAAAAATTGAGCGGTCGGTACTGGGACGATGTTTCAGCGCCCCTGTAAATTGGGCACGTTTTAACATGCCCAATTTACAGGGGTTGGAATTGGTCTTCAAAACCTCTGCCTAGTCATCCGGTTGAAGCTATGGCTGCTCCTATTGCTCCATTGTTGCAGCCTATTTGAGATTTCCATGATGGCACTGACTAAATGCTCAGGCTCCTAGTGACAAATCTCTCGACAGGATTTCTTCAAAATCGTAAAATACCATTGTGATTGACGCTAAACACAAGAATCCGGCCGCGCCGCCCAGGGAAGCCTTGGATATCCGCGAAAAAGGCGGGTCGAAAAACGGCCAGCCACAGTTTTCAGACAAGCGGCTTTTTATGCAGCTCCAGGCTTTCGGCCATTGCGCCGATCCTGCGCCTATGATCACGGCCTTGGCATCCGCCGGGCTTGAAGGGGCGCTTTACGCCGACGTCAAAGACCCGCGCGGGATCGCGGTCTTGGCCATCTCGGAAAATCCGGATTTATTCGTATCGCAATGGCGCCCGCTGTTCAACAAAAAGCCTTTCGCCGATCTTGCGCCCAAGCCCGATATGGCGATGCTGGGGCGCAGCTATTCCTTGGGTTATGAGCCGAATCTCGAGGATTGGCTCTTGCTGCGGCCGCGGCGCGCGGTTTTGGACCCTTCCTGGCCTTGGGCGATGTGGTATCCCTTGCGTCGCACCGGGGCTTTTTCCCGGCTGCCGCATCAGCAACAGGGCCAAATACTCAGGGAACACGGCATTATCGGCCGCGCCTACGGCGACGCGGAGCTGGCGCGCGACATCCGCCTGGCCTGCGCCGGCCTGGATCAAAACGACAATGATTTTGTGATCGGCTTGATCGGCAAGGAGCTTTTCCCGCTTTCAGCCCTTGTGCAAAGCATGCGTGCCACCAAGCAAACCTCGACCTATATACAAAGCATGGGCCCGTTTTTTGTGGGCAAGGCCCTCTGGCAGTCGCCGGCTCCTAAACCATGACCGAGCATAGCGAGGAAATGGTTGATTCCGAGGTCTTAGGAAAGAACCCATGACCGCAGGCCAGAAACGCGTTTTTAAAATCCTGCTGTCCGATAAATGCTATCGCTTCAAACCCGACGCATTGCCTTCGCATGCTCCGGCCAAGCCTGGGGTTTATGAATTCGTGACCTTCAACGCCCAGCGCCAGCCCATCATTCTTTATGTCGGCTTGGCCTTGGACTCGACGATTTACGACTGCTTGACTCGGCATTTGGAGGGTAAGGCCGAGCCCGGCGCCCAACAGCTTTTTGCGGCCGCTAAGGACGTCTATTTCGATTATGTGGCCCAGGCGGATATTGATTCCATCGATGATCTCAAGGATATCGCCGGCGCTCTGATCGAGAAAGGGAAGCCCCGCTTTAATTCAGGCGAGAGGCCCAGTTCAGGGAAATACCCCGCAGTGGCCGTAGAAGAGCTTTAAATTGGCCGTTCCCGTCTCCATCCTTCCCGGCATCAACGCCGTGCTCAACGGCTTATCCGCCTTGCTATTGAGTGTCGGCTGGGCGCTTATCCGCGCTAAAAAGATTCCAGCCCATCGTCTGTGCATGCTCAGCGCGTTCGCCTGTTCGGGCGTTTTTTTATGCTCCTACCTTTATTACCACTATCAGGTCGGCTCCGTCCGCTTCCGAGGCATCGGACCTATCCGTACCGTCTACTTCACCATCCTGATCAGCCACACCACCTTGGCGGTGCTTATCGTGCCCATGGCCCTGCGCACGCTTTATCTGGCGTGGAAGCTGCGCTTCGCCGAGCACTACTGGTGGGCGCGGCGCACCCTGCCGCTGTGGCTTTACGTTTCGGTGACGGGTGTCGTTGTGTATGTGATGCTTTACCGGCTTTAGCGCCTCCTGCCGCCGGCCTTCACCAAAAAATCACCTGCTTATCACCCCTCTATTATCCCGATAGCCTACCCTTGAGACAGTTAAGGAAAGGAGGTTTCTATGATCCCTGTCTCGATGGCGAAAAACTCAAAAGAGGATGTTTTCAAGCTTATCCATGATGTCGGCAACTATCTCCAATTAGCGCAATACATCAGTTACCAGGCTCTCCAAGGAGTTCCCAATGAGGACGAGGATCTGCTGCGGGGGCGCAAGTTTCTCGAACTCATCCATTATCTGCTCAAGGAACTGGCTGAATCCCAGCCGGGTGAGTTGGCGTTTACCCAATACTTGGATCACCTGATGGAGAGTCTGCAGCAGGTTAAGGGGCTATTTGGCGGCATTAAGCCTCTAGTGGCCATTGTCGGGCGGCTGGAGGCGCTGCTGAAGATATATACGTCTCCGGACGAAGGACCTTCTGTTTTAGCTTTGCGCGACGTCGTTCAGGCAACCGTCGAGGCACTTAGGCCCGCCTTTGAATTAAAAAGAATCAGCCTTTATGCCTGCCTGCCCGCCCCTGACGTCATGGTGTCCATCAATAGGACGCAGTTTTCCCGTGTTTTGGAAAACCTCATGTTTAACGCGCTGAAATACACAGAATGCGGAGGCGTGGTCTGGCTGGAAGCCTCAAGCGCGGCGGAAGGGGTTTGTGTGTCGATTTCAGATAGCGGGAAAGGCATCGATCCCGCTGATCAGCCGTTTATTTTCGAGGAATTCTACCAGGCGGATCGCAGCCAGCCTGGCATGGGACTGGGCCTGGCCATTGCCCGTGAAACTATCCATCGTTATGGCGGAGAGCTTGTAGTTGAAAGCGAGGGAGTGGGTTGGGGCGCTACTTTCCGGCTTTTCTTGCCGGTGCTGGCGGGAAACTCCAGAGATAGAGCGTTGCTTCAATTTGCCTGAGCGCCGAGCCTGCGCCTTGAAAACCGCAGCCGCAGGGTCTATACTCAAACGATGAGATTAATATACCGCCTGGGCCTGTTACCGGCATTGGGAGCCGGCCTGTTTTCGTTATTCGCTTCCGCGGCCGAAGTAAATAAAAAACCAAAGAAAAAACCGGAAGAATCCAAGTATAAGTTCTACCAGATGCTGGACAGCGAAAGAGGGACTTACCGCTTCGACTCCGAAGGCAATCCTATTTATCCTGATCAGAAAAAAAAGTCTGCTAAAACGGCCAACAAGAAAAAGAATCCGCGGGCAGCCGCCGCCAGTATCGCCGCGGCCCAACGCCAGGCCCTGGCACAAAAGCAATACAAGGATCGGGAGAAACTGCGCGAACAGGTGGACGCCTTCTTAAGCGCCGCCGATGATCATTCTGATAGGAAGGAATACGAGCAGGCCATCTCTTACTACGACAAGGTCCTGGCGTTGTCGCCCGGGGAGCAGACGGCTGCGGGCTTGAGAGACCAAGTCAAGCAAAGATGGGCGGGAGAGCTTCATCAGGAAGGCGTTTCCCTCCATGAGTCCGGCAGGTTGAGCGAAGCCGCCGCGAAGCTGGATGAGGCCTTGTCGCTTGAGCCGGACAACATCGAGATCAAGGAGTATCAGGCCAAGGTGAGCCAGGAATTGCAAAGACAGGTGGATAAGAAAATCTCCGACGCAAACGCCGAAGGGGTCAGGCTCTACGCGGGCGGGCGCATCAAGGAAGCCATCGCGGTATGGGAAAAGGCGCTGGAGGCGGATCCTTCCAACATGAAGCTTAAAGAAAATATCAGGACGGCGCGGGCAGACTTGAAAGCCAGGCAATAAAAATGCGCATCAGAACCAAGCTGTCCTTTATGGTCGGGCTTCTTGTGACCGCGGTCTGCATCGGCATCGGGCTGAGTCTTTTCTTCAGCCAAAAAGGGATGATTTCTCGGTCCATCGAAAAAGATCAGGAACAAACCTTGACCAGCCTGGCGGCCGTATGCCGCCAGTATTTTCTGACGAAAAACGACCTGCTCCTGGTCAACTATTTCGCGGCTCTGGGCCAGTTGGAGAGCGTGGCCTACGCTTATCTTTGCGATGATTCGTGGCAGATTTTGGGGCATACGGATCCCCGCTTCATTTTTAAGCATATCAGCCAATGGCGCAGCGAGGCGCAAATCGAGCCTGCCGTCGAACGGGTGCGGGAATTGCAATTTCCCGGAGGCGGGGGGCTGGCCGTGGTGGGGTTTTCCTCCCGCCAGATGGAGCGGACCATCCGCGCAGGGGTGGGGGCTGTTTGGAGAAAAGTATTTCTGAACATGAGCTTGAGCATCATCCTGGGGCTTCTGGCCGTCGTTGTCCTGGCCCGTCAATTCACGCGCCCCATAGAGAATCTGTTAACGGGAGCTCAGCGATTGGGAGAAGGCGATTTCTCCATCCAAGTCCCCGTGCAATCCGGCGATGAGTTGGGGGCCTTGTCCCAGCGCTTTAATGAGATGGCCCGCCAACTGGGGCAGTTGGACGAGATGAAGGACGAATTCATTTCCGTGGCCTCCCATGACCTCAGAGGCCCTTTGGCCTCCATCATTATGTACACGCAATATTTGCTCGAAGGCAGCCGCGGGCCTCTTAACCCCACTCAAACGGAAATTCTCGAAGTTGTCCATCGCAACGCCCAGCGTTTGAGCGTCTTCATTAATAATATTTTAGACGCGGCCAAAATCAAAGCGGGCAAGATGGAGTATGTTTTTCAACCGCACAATCTCTGCGAAGGGGTGGCCGAGATAGTCATCCTGCTTCAGGCCCTGGCCAGCGAGAAGAATATCAAGGTGGTGCATGAGGCGCCGGCCGGCTTGCCTGCCGCTCGGGCCGATCTGGAGAAGCTTCAGCAGGTGGTCACCAATCTCCTGACCAACGCCATAAAATTCACTCCTCAGGGGGGGCAAATCACGATCCGGCAGGCCGTCGCCGATTCCATGATCCGCGTGTCGGTCAGCGACAGCGGCCCGGGGATTTCCCCCGAGCACTTGCCCAAGCTCTTTAAGAAGTTCAAGCAACTTAATTTGGAACCGCAGGCCCATAAGACGCGGGGCACGGGCTTGGGTTTGGTCATCGCCAAGGAGATCATCGAAGCGCATGGGGGGAAAATCTGGGCGGAATCGACTTTGGGCAAGGGATCGGTTTTTCACTTTACCGTGCCCAAGGTTAATTAGGGGAATATCATGGCAAGGATAATGATTGTCGATGATGATTTTTCCTTCCGCAAGCTGGCCTGCATGATTTTCGAGCAGCACGGGGTTCAGACCTTGGGGGTGGAGGATGGGGAGGCGGCCTTAGAGCTCATTTCCCTGGAAAAGCCTGATTTGATTCTGCTCGATATCATGCTTCCGGGCATTGACGGCTACGGCGTGCTTAAAAAGCTTAAGCAAGACCCCGGGGCCAGGCATATTCCGGTGGTGATATGCTCCACCACTTTGCGGGGTCCCAGCCAGGTCCAGAAAGCCATGGGCCTGGGTGCGGTGGACACTATCCGCAAGCCCATCGCTCCCAGCCAGCTTTACCAGAGGATCAATGATGTCTTGGGTGGATTGTGAGAAACATCCTGGTCGTCGATGACAACAAAGACATGGCCGACCATGTCAACAGAATATTGACGGATGAAGGCTATAACGTTTCCATCGCCGCCGATGCCGATGAGGCATTGGAGAGCTTGAAGCGGCAAAAACCGGATTTGTTCGTTCTGGACGTCCGATTGCCGGGCCTTTCCGGGCTAAAGCTTTGCGAGATACTGAGGAAGGATGTCTCGACAGCCGCTATCCCAATTCTCATGCTGACGGTTTTGCACGCGGAAAATCAAA
>MGUO01000019.1:5883-17138 GCA_001800015.1 Elusimicrobia bacterium RIFCSPHIGHO2_02_FULL_57_9 | reverse complement strand
TCCCCGCCGTGTCATTCACGCCGGCGATGTCGTGTTGGACCTGGATAAGCACACGGTCTTATACCAAGGCAAGGACGTCAAGCTCAGCCCCAAGGAATTCGATCTGCTGACCGTTCTGCTGCAGGCAAAAGGAAGGGTTCTCAGCCGGCAGCATCTGCTGGACTGCGTTTGGGGCTATAATTCCATGGCGACAAGCGAAACGCTCAAACAGCATATCAAGAACCTGCGCAAGAAGCTGGGCCTCCCCGGTGAAAAGATACAGGCCGTCGTTAATCTAGGCTATAAATTCGCCGACGGCTGATTCGATCCGATCCGCCTCCTTCACCTTAAATTCACCGCCGCATCACTCCTTCATTATTCCGGGATATTACCCTTAAAGCAGGATTAAGAGAATCAGGAGGTAGCTTATGATGATGTTCTCCTTAATTTTGGTTGCGACCGTCTCGCTGCTCGGCGACAGGATTTTCTAGGGATTTTTAGGTGGCAAACGAGGTCCCGCAGGAGCAGGTGCTTTTGGCCTGGGGATTTCGGATATTGAAGCCGGATTCCATCAGGCTTTCGTAATAATCCACTTCGGAGCCGCCGATAAAGAAATCCGAGCGCGGGTCCACCACGGCCTTGGCGCCGTGCCCCTCGAAGACGACGTCATCGGCGGCTAGCTGATCGGTGATCTCGAATTGATAGCTCATGCCGGAGCAGCCGCCGGAACCCACCTTGACGCGGAGAATAGGCTGGGTTTTGCCCAAATTGCGGGCCAGGGCCTGAACTCTTTGCGCCGCCTTGGGGGTGAGTGTCACCATCGCGATAACGGCTTAAGGGCCGCCGGGATTAGAACTGCTTGGATTTTCCGCAGCCGCAAGAGCCTTTTTCCTTGGGGTTGGATATTTTGAATCCCGAGCCCAGAGAATCCTCGCGGTAGTCGATGGTCGCGTTCTCGATAAGCGGGAGGCTTTTGTTGTCGATAAGAACATCGAATCCGGTTTGCGGCAAAACAGCGTCTTCGGCCGTTTTTTCGTCAAAACCGAAGGCGTATTCATAACCCGCGCAGCCCGAGGGCTTGAGCATGATGCGCAGGCTTTTGCCCTTGGCGCTTTTCTCGGCGGCTAGGAAAGACTTGATTTTTTCAACGGCGTTGGGAGTTAAAGTGACCACAAATATATTATAGCCCTTCAACGAAGCTTTCGTCAACCGAGACTTTATACGAGAGATTCAAGGGCGGGTTTTCCAGGCAAATGGCGGATTCCGGATAAGCGGCGATTTCGTCGATGAGCTCCGGGGGAAGCTCGGCGCCCGTATCCTTAAGCCCGCGTTCGACCACCTTCCTGTTGAGAGCCCGGGTATAAGGGATAAAATTTCCTGAGACGTCGCCCGACCAGCCTTGGTTTAGTTCCAAGGTTTTGACCGGTTGGGAGCATGAATAATCAAAAGCGGAAATGGCGAGAGTCTGAAGTTTGTAGTCTCCTTGGGAGCGGAAGGCGACGTGGCCGGCAGCCAGGCTGTAGACTATGCTCCACTGGGTGGCTTTTTCGGGATCGGTTTGATGCACGCTTTGTAAAATTCCAAAAGCATATTCTTCAGCGGGATTCTGTTGGACATAGTTTTTCGCAAGGGATGAGGCCCGCACGAATCGGGAAAGCGAGTCTTCCCCGGAGGGAATATCGCGGTCGCCGCCGAAGCCTTTGAAGTTTCTAAGGAAAGCCGTCGATGAGTTGTAAGTATCGTTGGCCATGGTGTTGACGAACAGATCCTTGCCGACGCGCACCCGCAGTTTCCGGCTGATGTATTCGATAGACGCGCATTCCCCGGTTTTATCGCAGGCCAGGTAGTGAACCGGGGCGAAGACCTTGGCCACGACGATTTTGTCCGCGTTGGCGGCCAGCTCGGCCGCGCTGGAATAATTATCGAGCTGGTACTGAATCCACTGCAGCTCGTTGACCTGCGGAACTTGGCCCGCAGGCGGGTGGCTCGAATCATCCAGCCACATCACCTCCACGGCCAGGCCCGCCTCGTTGATTCCGCCCAGGGGCAATTCCCTGCCGTGCTGGTTGAAAGTCACGCTTCCATAGCGCGAAACCCATTGCGCCGGCTTGGCCGCCAACGCGGTCTTTTTCAGGTTTTTTTTATTCACGACCAACATGCCGTCGTTATGAGTCCAATCGTAGTTTTTCCCCATGACTTTTTCCCGGCTTTGAGGGATTAAAAACGTGGTGCAGGCCGGCGCCGGACCGGCGGATAACGGGAAAAAAATCGACAGGAGCAATATTTTCCGCGTCACAGGCTGATTCAAGCATATTTGCCGCCAATGAGGCATCTTTGGTATCATAAGCATTGTCAGCAAGCGGGAAGAGTCCCGCATTTCCTCATCATGGAGAAACCCAATGGAAAATGCTCGCCGCGAGGCGGTTGCGCAAATGACTAGGAAAAATCAGGGCAACGGCCTTAAATCCTCGGCCCCCAAGATTTCGGATTATTTCGGCTGCAACGTTTTGGGCCCGGAGACCATGAAGCTGCTGCTTCCCAAGGACACTTACCGCAAGGTGCAGGATGCCATTGAGCGCGGCAAGCGGTTCGATTTGGAAGTGGCCAATACCGTGGCCTCGGCGATGAAGACCTGGGCGATTTCCAAGGGCGCGACTCACTACTGCCATTGGTTCCAGCCCATGACCGGCGCCACCGCCGAGAAGCACGACAGCTTCATCGATCCGATGGGGGAAGGCAGCGTGCTGGAAGTGTTTTCAGGCAAGCAGTTGGTGCAGGCCGAGCCGGACGCTTCCAGCTTTCCGTCGGGCGGCTTGCGCGCCACTTTCGAGGCCCGCGGCTATACCGCCTGGGACCCGACCTCGCCCGCCTTCATCATGGAAACGCCGGGCGGCTCGACTCTGTGCATTCCAACCATTTTCGTCTCCTACACCGGCGAGTCCCTGGACACCAAGACGCCGCTGCTGCGTTCCATAGAAGTCCTCAACAAGGCCGCTCTGGACATTCTTAAGTATTTCAAGTCCGACGTGGCCAAGGTTTTTTCGACGCTGGGCGCCGAGCAGGAATATTTCGTGATCGACCGGGAATATTATTGCCGCCGGCCCGACCTGGTTTTAGCCGAGCGCACCCTTTTCGGCGCGCCCTCGCCCAAGGGCCAGCAGCTCGAGGACCATTATTTCGGCAGCATCAAGGACCGCATATTCGCCTTTATGACCGACGCGGAAAGCGAACTCTATAAACTGGGTGTTCCGCTTAAGACGCGTCATAACGAGGTGGCTCCCCATCAATTCGAGTGTGCCCCGGTGTTCGAGGAGGCCAACGTGGCCGTGGACCATAATCAACTGGTCATGGATGTGCTCAAGCGCGTGGCGGTCCGGCACAAGCTGGCGGCCTTGCTCTATGAGAAGCCCTTCGCCGGCATCAACGGCAGCGGAAAGCACAATAACTGGTCGTTGGGCACCGACACGGGCAAGAACCTGCTCACCCCGGGCGATACCCCGCATGCCAACCTGCAATTCCTGATCTTCCTGGTTTCCATAATCAAGGCGGTTTATGAAAATGCCCTGCTGCTGAGGGCTTCCATCGCTTCTTCCGGCAATGATCACCGCCTGGGCGCCAACGAAGCCCCGCCGGCCATCATGTCGGTGTTTTTAGGCGCGCAGCTGACCAAGGTTCTCGAGGACTTGGAAAAGGGCGTGACCACCAAGGACACCGACCAGGAATGGATGACTTTCGGAATCGACAAAATTCCCACTATCCTGCGCGATAACACCGACAGAAACCGCACTTCGCCTTTCGCCTTCACCGGCAATAAGTTCGAGTTCCGCGCGGTGGGTTCTTCCTTCAACAACGCTCTGCCCATCATGGTGCTTAACACCATCGTGGCCAGCCAGCTCATCTCGACCAAAAAGGACATCGACACGGCTCTTAAGGGAAAGAGACAATTCAAGGATGCCGTCATCGAGGTTTTGCGCAAATATTACAAACAGAGCAAAGGAGTTTGTTTCGAGGGCAACAACTACTCTGTGGAGTGGGCCGCCGAAGCCAAAAAACGCGGCCTGCCCAATGTCAAGACCACCCCCGAGGCCCTGGAAGGCTTCGTGCTCAAGGATTCGCTGAAAATGTTCGAGAGGCTCGGCGTACTATCCGAGGTGGAAAGCCATTCCCGCTACTACATCAAGCTCGAGAAATACGCCAAGGATATCGATATCGAGGCCAAGCTCATGGCTGAGATGGTTTACAACCAGTTCATTCCCGCAGCGGTGGAATATCAGAACCAACTGATCAAGTCCATCCGCGGCCTCAAGGAACTTTTGCCTAACGATGGTTCGCTCAGGGCGCAAACCGAGCTTTTAAAAGAAGTCTCGGGGCATGTCGAAGCCGCCCAGCGCGGGGTCGACGTTTTGCGAAAGGCTTTGGATGCGGCGGAGAAAACCGATGACGCGAAGGAGAAGGCCATGGCCTACTGCCATAAGGTGAAGCCTTCTTTCGACCCGATCCGCCAGGCTGTCGACGCCTTGGAAGGCCTGGTTCCGGACAACACTTGGCCTATGCCCAAGTATCGTGAGATGCTGTTTTTAATGTGATGCCGTCAAAAGAAGAAGTTCTTAAAGCCCTTTCCACCTGCCAGGAGCCCGAGCTCCATAAGGACATTGTGACCTTGGGCATGGTGCAGAACCTGGTTATCGAAGGGGGGCGTGTTTCCTTCGACTACGTGCTCACCACGCCGGCCTGTCCGCTGAAGGGCATGATGGAATTGGAAGCCAAGGAAGCGGTCAAGAAAGTTCCCGGCGTGACCGACGTGGCCGTCAAGATGACGGCCAACGTCAAAAAAGACGCGCGCCTGGAAAACGTGATGCCGCCGGGCATTAAGAACATCATCGTGGTGGCCAGCGGCAAGGGCGGCGTGGGCAAATCCACGGTGGCATGCAACTTGGCCGTTGCTTTGGCCATGGAGGGCGCTAAGACCGGCTTGCTGGATGCCGATATTTATGGTCCCAACCAGCCGCAGATGATGGGTGTTTCTGATTACGAGCCGCGGCCCGGAGCCGACAATAAATTGGATCCGCCTACGGCCTATAATGTGCGTGTCATGTCCATGGGCTTTCTTATGGACCCGGACGCCCCGGTGATCTGGCGCGGTCCCATGCTGCACGGCGCCGTCACCCAGTTTCTTAAGGACGTCAAATGGGGCGAACTGGATTATTTGATCGTTGATCTGCCTCCTGGAACAGGAGATGTGCAACTGACCCTCTGCCAGAGCGTGCCCCTGGTGGGCGCGGTGATCGTCACCACGCCCCAGAGCATCGCCATATCCGACGTGCGCAAGGCTGCAGCCATGTTCAACAAGCTGAGGGTCCCGATGCTCGGCGTGGTTGAGAACATGAACGAGTTCATCTGCCCGCACTGCCGCAAGCCCAGCGAGATATTCTCGCATGGCGGCGCCCAAACCCTTTCTAAAAAATACGATATTCCGGTGCTCGGCTCCGTCCCTCTTGACCCCATGATTTGCGCAAGCTCCGAAACCGGCAAGCCCGTGGTCGTTTCTCATCCCGACTCAGCCCCGGCCAAGGCTTTGCGCGAACTCGCGCGCCAAACCGCGGCCAAGGTGAGCCTGCAGGCCGCCACCCATAAAC
Organism: Elusimicrobia bacterium RIFCSPHIGHO2_02_FULL_57_9; assembly: GCA_001800015.1. Classification (GTDB taxonomy): domain Bacteria; phylum Elusimicrobiota; class Elusimicrobia; order UBA1565; family UBA9628; genus O2-02-FULL-57-9. Next base: position 11,523 of record MGUO01000019.1, on the reverse strand, counting down.
CTCTTGAAATCAAGTTAACTTCCACACACTAGCACAGGAGAAAACCATGACCACTGTCGCAGTCGCGCCCGCTAAAGAAACGACGCCCATCGCCGTGGGGACCCCCGCGCCGGAATTTACCCTGCCCGACCAGGACAAGAAGGATTGGAAATTGTCCGATTACGTTGGGAAGAAGCCCGTCGCGCTCTTTTTCTACCCGCTCGATTGGAGCCCGACCTGCACCAAGGAAAACGCCTGCTTTACCAATGACTACTCTAAGTTCTCGCAGTGGGGGGAAATCGCGGCCATCTCCATCGACTCGGTTTGGTCGCACAAGGCCTGGCAGGAGAAAATGAATCTCAAGCACCGCCTGCTTGCCGACATGCACCGCGCCGTGACCAAGGCTTACGGCCTCTATCAACCCGGCGCCAATATCAGCCAGCGCGCCACCGTGCTCATCGACAAGAAGGGCAAGGTCGCTTGGGTGAAAGTCGAATCCGACATCACCAAGGAACGCGACTATAACGAGGTCAAGGCTGAGCTTAAGAAACTGGCTTGAGAATCGCGAGTTGGCCCCGCCCCGATCGAGCTATACCGATCGGGGCGGGCTTATTTAAAGGGATGAAAGTGCTTCTTTTCGATATTGACGGCACATTAATCCGGACGGGAGGCGCGGGGCGCAAGGCCTTAAACCGGGCCGGCGAGGTTCTTTACGGCAAAAAAAATGTCTGCGGCGAGTTAAGCCTGGCCGGCCATACCGACCTCTGGAATTTCCGCGCCGCTCACATAGCAGCCACGGGATGCAAGCCCTCCCCGGCCCAGACCGAGAGACTGCATCAGGAATATTTAAAACATTTGCCGCATTATGTGCGCCTGGCCTTCCGCAACAACGCCTACATCTTGCCTTCAGGAATAAAAGCCTTGCTCAAAAGGCTCAGCCGGGACAAGAGAGTTTTGCTAGGATTGGGGACGGGCAATATGGAGCGGGGCGCGCGCATCAAGCTTGAGCCTTCCGGCTTTAACGCGTATTTCTTGTTCGGCGGCTTCGGCTCGGATGGTTTTCACCGGCGGACTTTATTAAAAAAGGCGATCCGTCGGGCGCGTAAGCTGGCGGGAGAGCCGATTGCGCCCTCGGATGTTTATGTGATCGGCGACACGCCCCTGGATGTGGCTGCCGGTAAAAAGGCGGGTTTTAAAACCGTCGGCGTGGGAACCGGTTTTTCGGGTTGGGAGCCTTTGGTTAAGTCGCGTCCGGATTATCTGGCGCGGGATTTTAGAGGAGTGAAGAAATGGCTCAAATGGTTCGGGATGGGCTGCTAGATTTGCCGGGGGAACTAGCCGCGCTCATGCCCAAGATAACGGCTCTGCCGTCTTATTTTAGGGCCGAGGTTTTGTTCAAGATCGCCCAAGGTCTTGAGAAAGACAGTGAGGCTTTCGCGCGCCTGATCACCCAGGAGGTCAAAAAACCGCTTAAGGAGTCGCGGCGGGAAGTGGGGCGCGCGGCGTTCACCTTCCGCTGGGCTTGCGAAGAAGCCAAGCGCTTCGGCGGCGAGCTGCTGCCCTTGGATTTGGACGCCAATAGCGAAGGGCGCATGGCCCTGACCCGGCGATTTCCGCGTGGGCCGGCGCTTTTCATCACGCCCTTTAATTTCCCCCTGAACCTGGTGGCCCATAAAGTCGCGGCGGCGATCGCGGTCGGCGTTCCCTTCGCGCTTAAACCGGCCCCTGCCGCGTCTAAAACGGCGCAAAAGCTCGGCGAGCTTATTAGAGCCTCGGGCTGGCCTGAGGCTGCCATGGCCGTTGTTTCGGTTTCCAATGAGCAGGCCGAGGCCTTGGCTCGGGATGATCGCTTCGGGGTTCTCTCTTTTACCGGTAGCGCCACGGTGGGCTGGCATTTAAAATCCATCGCCGGCAAAAAACACGTGATTTTGGAGTTGGGAGGCAATGCCGGGGTGCTGGTCGCTTCCGACGGCGACTTGGCCTGGGCCGCGTCTAGATGCGCCTGGGGCGCTTATTATTATTCCGGGCAGGTCTGCATTTCGGTGCAGAGAATCGTCGTGGAAGCGCGGGTTTACGACGAGTTTAAGGACTTGCTGCTTAAAAACATAGCGGAGCTGAAAATCGGCGATCCTATGGATGAGAACACCGACATCGCGCCCTTGATTTCGGAGGACGCGGCCAAACGCGTGGAAAGCTGGATTGACGAGGCGGTCAAGGCCGGGGGAAAAATGCTCGCCGGAGGCAAGCGCGAGGGGGCGCTGATTGCGCCGACCTTGATCGAGGATGCGCCCGAGAACGCCAAGATTGCCTGCGAAGAAGTCTTCGGCCCGGTGGCAACGCTCGAGAAAACAGACTCGCGCGAGCGCGGCCTGGATAAAGTCGCGCGCAGCGCCTACGGTCTGCAGGCGGGACTCTTCACCAACGACATGAACCTGGTTTTCAGGGCTTGGCAAAAATTGCCGGTGGGCGGGCTGATCGTCAACGACATCCCGTCGTTTCGCTCCGACGCCATGCCTTATGGCGGGGTCAAGGATTCAGGCACCGGACGAGAAGGGGTGCGCTATGCCATGCAGGAATTGACGGAACTGCGCACGCTCGTCTTAAAACCTTGAGCGGGATCGCCGGCAGCCTCTTAAGAGATCGGTTCTTTGGATTGATCTCGACCCCCGTTGATTCCAAGGCGGTAACGCCGAGCAGGGGTTCGGTGTCTTCCGGGCCGAAGATGATTCTTCCCGCTGTTATGTCGCCCATGAATTCAATGATGGCTGTGCCGAAGCGAAGCTCCGCGATAGTTCCGTCCGCCAGTTCATAGGCGATTTTACCGGCCGGCTTGATGCCTATGGCCCGAAGCTTCGAGGTCGGAGCCAGGCTGTCGGTGGCTCCGGTATCCACGAGGAAATTGGCCTGATATTTTTTCTTGGCGGCATGCGAAGCGCGCAGAGCGACGGTGACGCGGACAAGTCCCATTTTCCTTTTCCTGTGCGTTCGCATGCTTCGATTATAACAGTTCGCCTTCCGCAATAGCGCATGCTGGGCACATCATTTATGCGATTTGGAGGCCGATTTTGTTGCGATGATTTTAGCTAGAATTCTTGCATGAAGGATTGGTGGAAGCGCTTTTTCCGCAGTTCCGTCTTTCCCATCGCCGATCTCGTGGATAGCTTCGCCACCAAGCAAGAAGTGGCCGCAGTTGCCAAAATCCTAAAGTTGCCCAGGAATTCACGTCTTTTGGACGTTGCCTGCGGAACGGGCCGGCATAGCATCGGCTTGGCGCGTCGCGGGTTTCAAGTGAGGGGGGTTGACTATTCCTCATCTTATTTGGCGGAGGCTCGCCGGCGCGCCGGGCGGGTGGCGAATGTCCGTTTTTTGCGCCGGGACATGCGCTTCATGGGTTTTTCCGGTGAGTTCGACGCGGTGGTCAATCTCTGGACCAGCTTTGGCTATTTCCCGAGCCTTGCCGATGACCGGCGCGCCTTACGTGCCATGTTCCGGGCGCTTAAGCCGGGAGGCAAATTCCTCATTGAGTTGGTTGATGGAAGCTGGTTTGAAAAAAATAAGCCCGTGTTCCGCCACTGGCATCGATCAGGCAAGTTTTGGGCGCTTGAAGAGACTCATTTACGTAAGGGTAAGGATGCCGCCCTGCTCGCAGAGCGGATATATATTGGACCGAAGGGAAAAACCAGCCGCGGACATAGTTTTGTGCGGATGTACAGTCTGCAAAGACTGGCCAAGGAAGTGAGGACGGCCGGGTTTAAAATCGTTAAAATAGGACCGGGGCTTATCCCATGGCGATTAAAACAGGATGGGCCCGGGCGGTTTTATATCTTGGCCAGGCGGCCAGGAACTTTCCGCGCGGAAAGTTGATATTAAAAAAGCATTTATTTTATTATCTAATTCAGTGTCGAAGTGACGGGATTTTTAGGGGGACCTGTGAAACAGCTGGTCGAATGCGTGCCAAATTTTTCGGAAGGCCGGGACAAGAATAAAGTCGAGGCAATCGTCGCCGCGGCGCGGGCCGTGCCGGGCGTGACTATCCTAGACGTTGAAACCGACCCGGATCATAACCGCTGCGTGCTGTCCTTCGTGGCTCCGCCGCAAGCGGCCGTGGAGGCCTGCTTCCGGGTCGCTCAAAAATCCCGCGACTTGATCGATCTCAACAAACATAAGGGCGAGCATCCGCGCATGGGGGCGGTGGACGTGATCCCTTTTATTCCGGTGTCGGGTATTGAAATACGGGAATGCTGCCGGCTGGCCGAGAAGCTGGGCGAGCGCATCGGGCGGGACTTGGAGATTCCGGTTTATCTTTACGACCATGCCGCCCGCCGCCCGGAAAGAAAGGACTTGGCCACGGTGCGCAAGGGCCAGTTCGAGGGCTTGCGCGACTTGATCGGCAAGGATCCTGCCCGCCGCCCGGATTTCGGTCCCAATAAAATCCATCCCACGGCCGGAGCGACAGCCGTCGGCGCGCGCCGGCAAATCATTAATTTCAACTTGAACCTGGATACCCACGACATGGCCGTCGGCAAAGACATCGCCAAGCGCGTGCGCGCCTCGGGGGGAGGTCTTCAGGCCGTGCGCGCCAAGGAAATCGACCTGGCGGCGCGCCAGCAGGCGCAGATTTCCACGGTGCTCACCGACTATAAGGCGACCTCCATGAAAAAAGTCATCACGGAAACCGCTCGGCTGGCGGCCGAGCATGGAGTTAAAATCAAAACCACCGAAATCGTCGGCTTGCTGCCGCGGGAGGTTCTGGTTGATTTCGCCGTCGAAACCCTGCAACTCGAGAATTTTAATCCTCAGGTTCAGATCCTGGAGAATAGGCTTAAAGCCGTGGAAGCCTTAGGCGGCGAAGATCGCGGCGGCTGGCAACAAGCCGGCGAACTGGTGGCGGACTCCCTCTCCAACACCGACGCTACTCCCGGCGGGGGTTCGGCCGCCGGCATCTCCGGGGCCATGGGCTGCGGCCTGGGGTTGATGGCCATCGGCATCAGCCTTAAATCGAAAAAACTGGACCCGGCCAACCGTCCCATCCTTGAGCAGGCGCAAGCAGAACTCCGGGCGTTCAAGTCCGACTTTCATAAATTGACCGGTGAGGACGCCGCGGCTTTCGACCGTTTTATGGAAGCAGCCGCTCTGCGGAAAGATGACTCGAGCCGACCGGGTAAAATGCAGGCGGCTTTGACGCACGCCGCCGAGGTCCCGCTTAAAACCGCGGCCGCGGCCGCCGCGGCCTATCAGGCGGTTAACCATGCCTTGCCGGCCGGCGGCACGGCCGTTGTCTCGGACATGCAATGCGCCCTGCATTTGCTTAAATGCGCCGGGCTTTGCGCCGCGGAAAATGTGCGCATTAATCTCGGGGGGCTTAAGGACGCGGATAAAGCCCGCGATCTGGAAGCCGGGCTTTCAGCCTGCCTTAAGGTTTTCTAATTTTTCACCGGTTTTTAAGCGATTTTTAATTGATATTCCAGCGGGGAGGGTCTATACTAATGGGGATATGTCAACGCCGATCGATGGCATGCCGCCATTCTGTGAAAGACGCCTCAAGAGAAGGGTGCCGATGGACGCTGCCGTTTCTCTTAGCCCGGACGATCCCTTCGAGCCTTTGCCGGCTGAAATGTTCTCTATTGACGTCAGTTTGGCGGGAATCGCTTTTGATGGCCC
>MGUO01000019.1:933-5862 GCA_001800015.1 Elusimicrobia bacterium RIFCSPHIGHO2_02_FULL_57_9 | reverse complement strand
TCGGAGTTGAAAGGCGATCGGTATCAAATCCAGTTCGCGCTTCCCAGCGGAGCCCTGGTAAAAGGTGCGGGCCGCGTGGTCTGGAAGCATCCCAACTCCTTTTCCCACACCTACGGTGTGGCTTTTGAACAGGTTAATTGGTGGGAAAGGCTTAAATTAGTCGCGTTCATCCGCCGCTATTTGCGGACCAAGGGCTTTGTTTCCCACCGGGAAAAATTGATCCGGCTTTTTGCGCTAAGCGCGGGAAGCGCGGCCGTGTTGACCTTCTTGCTGGCCAAAATATTTCGCTGATTAGGCGGCAACGGCGGATTTAAGGCGGTCTTTCAGTGCGTGATGTTGCTTCCACATCTCGGGGCTGAGGCGCTGCCCGAAAGTATCGAAATACGTCTTGTGGCCTTCCAATTCGGTTTCCCAGTCTTCCCGGCGCACCTCGACTAATTTTTGCATGGTTTCGGTCGGCATATTCAGGCCGGAGATATCCAAGGCGTCGGCCGTCGGGACATAGCCTATGGGCGTTTTCCGGGCTTTCCCTTGGCCGCCAGTGCGGGCCAGGATCCATTCCAATACCCGCAAATTATCCCCGAAGCCCGGCCAGAGGAATTTGCCTTTCCCGTCCTTGCGGAACCAGTTGACATGGAATATCTTGGGCGGCTTGGGAATGCGCTTGCCCATTTCCAGCCAGTGCCTGAAATAGTCGGCCATATTGTAGCCGCAGAAAGGAAGCATGGCCATGGGGTCGCGGCGCAGTTCGCCGATTTTGCCGTCTTGGGCGGCGGTGCGTTCGGAGGCGACGGTGGCGCCTAAATACACCCCATGATTCCAGTCCAACGATTCGATGACCAGCGGAGCCACCCGTTCGCGGCGGCCGCCGAAAATGATGGCGGAAATGGGAACGCCTTGCGGGTCTTCCCAGTGCGGGGAAATCGAGGGGCATTGCGAGGCCGGCGCTGTAAAGCGGCCGTTGGGATGCGCGCCTAAAACAGGCTTGCCCTGCGCATCCTTGAGCCCCGGCTTCCAGGGTTTGCCGCGCCAATCCGTGGCTTTTTCCGGGGCGGGCCCTTCGCCGTCTTCCCACCAAACCTTGCCGTCGTCGCTGAGCACCACATTGGTGAAAATCGAATTCTTCTTGATCGTGGCCAGGGCGTTGGGATTGCTTTTGGAATTCGTTCCGGGGGCGACGCCGAAAAACCCCGCTTCCGGATTCATGGCCCAGAGCCGGCCGTCCGGGCCGATGCGCAGCCAGGCGATGTCGTCGCCCACCGTCCAAATCTTGTAGCCCTTGGCCTTGAGACCCTCGGGTGGAATCAACATCGCCAAATTAGTTTTGCCGCAGGCGCTGGGGAAAGCGGCGGTGACGTATTCCACCTTGCCTTTTTTATCTTCGATGCCCAAAATCAGCATATGCTCGGCCAGCCAGCCTTCCTGGCGGGCCAGGAAGCTGGCGATGCGCAGGGAGAGGCATTTTTTGCCCAAGAGCGCATTGCCGCCGTAACCGGAGCCTACGCTCCAGATGGCGTTATCGTCCGGGAAATGGAGGATCAGGCGTCGGTTGACGTTTAAATCCGCCTTGCCGTGCAGGCATTTTGTGAATTTGCCGTTGGCGCCCAATTGCTCGAGAACCTTGGTCCCGACCCGGGTCATGATGCGCATATTGAGCGCCACGTAGATGCTGTCGGTGATCTGAACCCCTATTTTCGAGAAAGGCGAGCCGATCACGCCCATGGAGAATGGAATGACGTACATGGCGCGGCCCTTCATGGACCCCGAGAAAATCTCGCCTGCCTTGCGATAGCCCTCTTCAGGGGCCATCCAGTTATTATTCGGGCCGGCGTCTTCCTTACGCTTGCAGCAGATATAGGTCAGATGCTCGCTGCGCGCGACGTCGTTGGGGTCGCTGCGGTGGTAGAAAGAGCCGGGATGCTCCTGAGGGTTAAGCCGGGTTAGTTCCTTGGAGGAGACGGCTTCGGCCTCGAGGCGCTCTTTTTCCTCCTGGGACCCATCGATCCAAACCACCCTGTCCGGCTGGCCGAACTTGGCCAGCTCCGAGACCCAGGCTTGCAGTTCGAGGTTTTTAGCCACGGCCCATTATAGCAAATCTATTCCCACCGGGCAGTGGTCGGAACCCTGGACTTCGGGCAATATAAAGGCGTTTTTAAGCCGAGGGCGCAGGTTTTCCGAAATAAAAAAATAGTCGATGCGCCAGCCCACGTTGCGCTGCCGGGCGCGCGTCAAGCTGTCCCACCAGCTGTAATGGCCGGGCCCTTTCTCGAACTCGCGGAAGGTGTCGATGAAGCCGCGGGAAACCAATTTGTCGAGCCAGGCGCATTCGGCGGGCAGGAATCCCGAGATTTTGCGGTTTTCCTTGGGCCGGGCCAGGTCGATCTCTTTATGGGCCGTGTTGACGTCCCCGCAAACGATGATTTTATCCTCGTCTTTCTTGCGATAGCGGTCCACCGTTTTAAGGAAAGCCTCGTAAAAATCCAGCTTGAACTTGAGGCGATCCGGGTTCATTTTCCCGTTGGGGAAATAAATATTGAACAGCGTAAAATCGGGATAGCTGAAAACCAGGGTGCGGCCCTCCTTGTCGAAAGCGCCGATCCCCAAGCCCCGCTCCACGCGCAAAGGTTTTATCTTGCTGAAGGTGGCCACCCCGCTATAGCCCTTGCGCTCGCCGATTTCCCATTCTATGTTATAGCCTTCGTTTCGGACGAGCGCGGGGGGCAACTGCTCGACATGGCATTTGGTTTCCTGCAGGCAAAGCACGTCCGGGGAAGTCTTCTTAAGCCAGTCGAGAAAACCCTTGCGGTGGGCGGCGCGCACGCCGTTGACGTTCCAGGACAGCAGCCGCACGTCCGTTATTTGCTCGCCTTGGCTTCCTCGTAGATGAGGGTTCCTGTCAGGCGCGCGTACTCGCGGAAAAGTGCGACCAGCTTGCGGGTGATCGGTCCGGCTGAGCCCGAGCCGATCACATGGCCGTCTATTTTGACCCCGGCGATGACCTCGGCTCCCGTGCCGGTGAGAAACACCTCATCGGCGCGGTAAAGCTCGAAGAGGGTGGACAATTTCTCGATCACCTGGCCGTTCATTTTCTCGCGCACGATGTCTATGATGGCGCTGCGCGTCACGCCCTCCAGGATGCCGGCATAAACCGGCGGGGTGTAAATCCTGCCCTCATAAACGTAGAAAATATTGTCCCCCGAGCATTCCGAGACATAGCCCTGCTGGTTGAGTAAAATGGCTTCCTGGGCCCCGGCGCGGGTGGCTTCGGCGCGGGCCAGGATATTGGCCAGATAGTTGAGCGATTTAATATTCGGGGCCAATTGATCCGTGCCGCGCTGGCGGATGGAGGAGGTGATTATATCCAGGCCTTTTTCGTAATAGCTTTCCGGGTAAAGCTCAATTTTGTCGGCGATGATGATCAGGCCGGCGTTTTTCTTACACTTGCGCATGTCCAGGCCCAGGTCGCCGACCCCGCGCGTGACCACCAGACGGATATAGGCGTCGCGCAGGCCGTTCTGACGGACCGTTTCGAGCAGCGCCTCTTCGATTTTTCTAAGAGGAATGGGGAGGGTCAGGAATATCGCCTGAGCTGATTCCTCAAGTCTTTTAAGATGCTCCCCCAGGCGGAAAACGCGCCCGTTATAAGCGCGGATTCCCTCGAAAATGCCGTCGCCGTAAAGTACGCCATGGTCGAAAACCGAGACCTTGGCTTCGTCTTTTTCGTAGAACTCGCCATCAACGTAAATTTTCATGGCCGGACTCCTTCGGGGTTTTTTGTGATTGAGCCATCAAGCATATGAAGCACGCGATTGGCGCGGCTGCAAGCGGATTCGTTATGAGTTACCATGAGCACGGCCGCATTTTGGGTCTCGGATAAAGCCTTTAAGTCTTTAAATACCAATTCTCCATTGCGCTTGTCCAGATTTCCCGTCGGTTCATCGGCCAACACCACGGTGGGACGGTTGATCAAGGCCCGGCAGAGAGCCACCCGCTGCTTCTCTCCTCCCGAGATCTGATGCGGAAATCGCTCGCGCAGATGTTCCAGGGCAAATCCTCCGAGAAGCTCTCGGGCGCGGGCCTCCGCTTGATCCAGGGCCTGCGGCCGCAAGCGCGGATTTAAGCCGATGCGGGCGGGCATGGTGATGTTCTCAATAACGGTGAACTCGGGAAGCAGGGAATCGAATTGAAAGACAAACCCCAGCTTTTCATTGCGCAAGCGCGCGTGTTCTTCTTCGTTCATGTGCCCGGCCGATATCCCCGAGAAGAGTATTTCCCCGGAATCAGGGCAGTCCATCAGCCCAAGCAGGTTAAGCAAGGTGGATTTTCCCGAGCCGCTGGGTCCTAGAATGACGGTGAATTCTCCGGCCTGAAGGGTTAAATCCAGCCCGCGCAAAACTGCGACGGCGGCCTTGCCTTGGCCGTAGCTTTTAACAAATGCTTTGGCCTCGAGAACAGGGTTATCCATAATGGATGGCTTCCACCGGGTTGATTTTAGCGGCGCGCAAGGCCGGGTAAACAGTGGCCAAAAGGCAGAGCAAAAGCCCCATGACTAGAACCGCCAGCATGTCGCCGGCCTGCACCGCCACCGGCACCTGGGAGAGATAATAAATATCGGCCGGCAGTTCCACAATCGGGTAGCGCCGGATGAATTCGCACAAGGCCAGCCCCAGGCAGAGCCCGGAAGAGAGGCCCAGGCCGCCGATTAAAAAGCCCTCGGTTAAAAAAATACGGCGCACTTGCGATGGGGTCGCGCCCATCGCCTTAAGTAAGCCGATGTCCCGGGTTTTCTCCACGCTGCGCAGGATCAGGGTCGAGGCGATATTAAGGGAGGCGACCAGGATGATCAAGGTCAGGATGATGAACATGACCGCTTTTTCCAGCTTAAGGGCCGCGAACAGGGTTTGATTCATCTGGCTGTAGGTGCGCACT